>JALYJS010000028.1 GCA_030799345.1 Pseudomonadota bacterium
GCACTGATGCTTCCGCTCCTCGCGGCCTGCGCGCCTGCGGACCCGCCAACCCCTGCGGAGCCGCCAGCCGTGGTGAAGACGGAGCTGCTCGGCGCCTTTGCCGGCGTCGGGGCGACGCTCCATCCCGACAATGCCGCGCCGCATCGCGTCGAGTTTTACGGTACGGATCTCGGCTTCACCTATCAGCACGACGACAGGATCCAGATTCTGTTCGGAGATTCCTGGGCGATCGAGAACTACGCGCCCATCGAGGCTTCGACCGGCCCGAAGTTCGACGATGCCTTCGGCACCATCGACCTGAACGAATGGGCGGATCCCTCCCGCATCGCCCCCGGAACCATCCCGCCCATCCTGCTGGGCCAGAATCCCGGCACGACGGAAGCCGCCGCAATCGATCCGGGCCACGTGATGGATCTCGGCAAGACGCCGATGGGCGGATTCAGCAATGGCAGCCGCGAGTTCGGCATCTTCAATGTCGGCAAGCCGCAGGGCTGCACGACGAATTCCGACTGCAGCAATGGCCTGACCTGCGATACCGCGCTCGGCTATCTCGGCGTACCGTATTCGAAGCAGGACAACCTGACGCTCGGCTGCCGCGACGGAGCACCCGGTTGCACCGCCGACACGATGGCAGACGCCGCTGGCGCACCCGTTCCCGGCAGCGGATTCTGCATGGACCCGACCAGCGTCCTGCGCGGCGAGCGCATTTCCAATCTGCTGGGTCCGGTCGCCATTGGCGTACTCGTCGGCCTGCGCGATACCGCGGCGCCGAAGAAATACGGCGAGACCCGCAAATGGCTGACCAACAAGTTCATGAACGTCACGGTGCGCACGGTCGCAAGCTTCGACCCGGCGGGCAAGACGAAGCCTGACTGGTCGCCGGCCACCGGCGAGGGTTCCATGCGGCGCGTATTCCTCTGGGGCCGGCCGGGATTCGTCGGCGTCGCCGCGAACCAGCGATCGCTCGCCCTTTATTTCGCCTACGTAGACATGCCCGCCGGGCCCGGCTTCGAATGGAAGCCCATGTACTACTCCGGCAGCAAGGATGACGTCCCGCAGTTCAGCGCCGAGGAGGCGGATGCCGTTCCGGTGGATCTTGATTCGACCCTGGCCGGGGTGCAGCCGGAGGAGGCGATCGATATCGTCAATCAAATGAGCGTGAGCTGGGTCGAGCCGCTCAAGAAATGGGTCATGTTCTACGGCGGCGGGCTGACGACACTGCCGTCGCCGGCACTGCCCAACTGCGGCGTGCTGGAACTCTTCTCCGGGATCGAATGCAAGGACGTCGTCGTCGGCAACGGTGCGGTCCGGATGCGCAGTGCCGAACATCCCTGGGGACCGTGGACGCCGCCACAGGACGTGGTGGTCGGCGATCCGGCGGGCGGACCGAATGGACAGTTAGGCGCCGGGGGCGCGCTGCGTCACGTGGATTGCAAAGATCCGGCATGCGCACCGCACAGCGCCATCTTCGTCTACCACGAAGACGAATATGGATTCTTCTACAGCGCCAACATCATCGAGCAGTGGACGCGTGCCTCAGGTGATGGCGTGGACATCCTCTGGAACGCATCCACCTGGGACCCGTATCGCGTCGTTCTCTTCAGGACACATATCCGCCAATGAATACGACTCACACCGCCCGGATCGCGCTCGCGTTGACAGCCCTCGGGATGTTTGCAGCCTGCGCGAAGAAAGAGGTGCCGGCCGAACCCGCGGTTGCCCGCATTCCGACCGTCGGCGAAACGACGATCCTCGGACCATTCACCGGCCATGACGCACCGTTGCACCCCGACAACCTGTCGCCGCATCGCCTCGCGTATTACGGCACGGATCTCGGTTTCAGTTACGAACACCAGGGGCAGATCCATTTCCTGTTCGGGGATACGGCGGCGGTCGAGAAGGGCGGGCCGATCGAGGCGTCGAGCAAAGGCCTCTATGACGACAGCTTCGGCACGATCCCGGGCGCCGACTGGCCCGATCCGTCGAAGATCACGCCCGCGAACCTGCCGCTGATCCGCCTCGGACAGAATGCCGGCACGACCGAGATGTCCGCGATCAATGTCGGCAGGCCGATGGAGGGGTTCAAGACGCCGGTCGGGGGGTTCAGCAACGGCGCGGACCAGTACGGCCTGTTCTATTTCTCCAAGCTCCAGGGTTGCCGCACGGACGGCGATTGCGGCGGCTCGAGCTGCGACACCGGACTCGGGTACGTCGGCGAGCGCTACGACGACGACCGCGGCCTGACATTCTCCTGCATGGACGGCGCGCCCGGCTGCAATGCGGAGACGATGGCGCCGGTAGAAGGCGCAGCGCCGAGCGGCTTCTGCGTCGATCGCACGAGTTCCGCCTGGGCCGACACGCCGGTCGGGCGCATGAGCGGCGTGGTGGTCAAGAACCTGATCGGCGTGCGGAGCGCAGAAGACCCAAGGATTTACACCGGCATCCGCGAATGGCTGACCAGCAAGTTCGCAAACGTCGCGGCGCGCACGGCGCGGGGCTTCGATCCGGCACGCGGCGCCGGCAGCGCGAACCAGGATTACCGGATTGCGGACGGCACCGGCGGCGCCCAGCGCGTGTTGCTGTGGGGACGCCCCGGATTTGTCGGCGTCAAGGCCAGGAATCGCTCGCTCGGGCTGTATTTCGCCTACGCCGACATGCCGGCGGGGGCGGATTTCACCTGGGAGCCGCGCTACTACACCGGTACGGACGCGAACGGCGTTCCGCAGTTCAGCGACGACGAACGTGATGCCGCGGCAGTCGACCTCGACTCGACGCAGGATGGTGTCCAGGCTGTTGAGGAACACGACATCGTCGATCACACGAGCGTGAGCTGGGTCGAACCGCTCGGGAAGTGGGTGATGTTCTATGGCGGCGGTCTCGTGGACCTGCCGACCCCGATCTTCCCCAACTGCGGCGTACTGGAACTGTTCGCGCGCGACGAATGTAAGGAAGTCGTCATGGGCAACGGTGCGATCCGCATGCGCACTGCGGACGATCCCTGGGGCCCGTGGTCGCCGCCGCAGGACGTTCTGGTCGGGGGTGATCCGCACAAGTCCCCACCCGAGCACCAGTTTGCCGCTGGCGGCATCATGCGCCACCCGGATTGCACCGATGCGGGCTGCGCCGATTCCACCGATTGGGACGGCGTAAACCCGCGCGAATATGGCTTTCTTTACGGCGTCAACATCATCGAGCAATGGACGCGGCCGGCGGGCGACGGCGTCGACATCCTCTGGAATCTGTCGACCTGGAATCCGTACCGGGTCGTGCTCGCGCGCACGCGCATCAATCGATGACGAACCACAGGACGGCGGCGCTCACCAGAGCTGCTCGGATGCCAGGCGTGCACCTTCCCCGAGCGAGCGCAGTTTAGCCCAGGCGATCTCGGGCTCGACCAGCGCGACGCCGACGAAGGTGCCGAAGCCGCAGTCGCTGCCGCCGATGACGTTCTCCCGGCCGACGACGCGCGCGAAGCGCACCAGGCGTTCGGCGACGAGTTCCGGGTGCTCGATGCGATTCGACATGGATTCGATGACGCCCGGGATCAGGATTTTGCCTTCCGGCAGTCGAACCTTCTCGAACACTTTCCATTCGTGCGCATGGCGCGAGTTCGCGGCCTCAAACGAGATCGCCTGGGCGCGCACGGTCAGCACGAGGTCCACGATCTGCTCGAGCGGCACGTCGCGGTGATGCGGGCCGGGGTAGTTGCCCCAGCACAGGTGCGCGCGCAAGCGATCGGGCGGAATGTTCGCGGTCGCTGCATTCAGCACCTCGATGTGCATGCGCGCGTAATCGCGAAACTCCTCGAGCGGACGTTCGGCGAACTCGCGGTGGCGCGTCATGGCGAGGTCGGGGCAGTCGAGCTGAAGGATATAGCCAGCGCGGACGATCGCCTCATACTCCGGCTTCATCGCCTGGGCGACAGCCCACAGGAATTCCTCCTCGGTCTTGTACCAGGTGTTGCCGAGGAACATCGAGACGACACCCGGCGACGCAGCCGTCATGAAGCCTTCCTCGACCTGCGCGCCGGCGAGTGCCGCTTTGAAGTTTGCGATGTCGGTCTCGGCATCCTTCATGTCGCGCCGCAGCACCGGACCATTGCAGGCGGGGCGATTCTTGTTCAGCAGCTTCACGCCGGGATCGTTGAAGTAGTGGCTCGCGACGTTCGGGTGTTCGAGGATGTCGGAGAGCTTGGGCGGCGACGAACGCCCGCCGAAGCCGCTCAGGCGTTCGGTCACGTAGGTGGCGTAGCTCAGCTTGCTCATCTCCCCGTCGCTGACGACGTCGATGCCGGCCTCCACCTGCCGGCCGACGATCTCGCGCACCGAATCGCGTACCGCGTCGGCGAGGCGTTTCACATCCACCACGCGGCCCTCTTCCTTTTCGAACATCAGCTCGACGAGCTGCTGCGGCCGCGGGAGGCTGCCCGTGTGGGTGGTCAGGATGCGGTCAACGCTTCGCTTCATGGTCTTCGCTCCCGTTCGCTCAATAAG
>JALYJS010000082.1 GCA_030799345.1 Pseudomonadota bacterium
AGGTGGAAGCGGGCGCGAGCGTCGTCGTGTTCGGCCTCGGCGGCATCGGGCTGAATGTGATCCAGGGCGCGAAACTCGTCGGCGCCGACAAGATCATCGGCATCGACCTCAACGGCTCTCGCGAGGCGATGGGCCGGCGCTTCGGCATGACGCACTTCATCAACCCGAAGAGTGTGGAGAGCGTGGTCGATGCGGTCGTGCAACTGACGGACGGCGGCGCCGACTACAGCTTTGAATGGGTCGGCAGCGTGGACCTGATGCGCCAGGCGCTCGAATGCTGCCATCGTGGCTGGGGCGTGTCAGTCATCATCGGCGTCGCCGGCGCGGGCCAGGAAATCCGCACGCGGCCTTTCCAGCTTGTTACCGGCCGCGTCTGGAAGGGCACGGCCTTTGGCGGCGCGCGCGGCCGGACCGACGTGCCGAAGATCGTGGACTGGTACATGGACGGCAAGGTCAACATCGACGACCTGATCACGCACGTCATGCCACTGTCGAAGATCAATGACGCCTTTGAACTGATGCACAAAGGCGAGTCCATCCGCAGCGTCGTGACATTCTGAAACCGTAACGGGGGAACCCATCATGGCTGTCAAAATTCATCCGTCCGTCGACAACGGCGTCAAGCCCGGTGCCAAGGACTTCAAGGGCGGCACGCTCAGCTGCAAGTGCGGCAAGGATCCCGTCACCGTGAGTCTCGGGAGCGACGTTGCCTTCAACCACGCCTGCGGCTGCAGCAAGTGCTGGAAGCCTGAAGGTGCGGCGTTCTCGGTTGTCGCAGTCGTCGGGCGCGACAAGCTGTCGGTCACGGCCAATGGCCAGAAGCTCAAGGTTGTGGACGCGAGCGCCGCCATCCAGCGCCATGCCTGTACCGGCTGCGGCGTGCACATGTTCGGGCGCATCGAGAACAAGGCCCATCCGTTCTACGGGTTCGATTTCGTCCACGTCGAATTGTCGAAGGACACGGGCTGGGCTGCGCCCGAATTCGCGGCGTTCGTGTCGTCCATCATCGAGACCGGCAGCGCCAGGCCGGACGAGATGGGGGCTGTGCGCGCACGCCTGAAGGAGCTGAAACTGGAACCCTACGATTGCCTGTCCCCGGCGCTGATGGACGCAATCGCCACCCATACCGCGAAATCCAAGGGCAACCTGGCTGCCTGAAACGAGAGGCTTCTGCAATGAGCAAGATTGTTTGTGTGCTATATGACGACCCGGTCACGGGTTATCCGAAGAAATACGCGCGGGACGACATCCCGAAGCTCTCGCATTACCCGGGCGGGCAGACGACGCCGACGCCACAGGCAATCGACTTCAAACCGGGCGCGCTGCTCGGCAGTGTCTCCGGTGAGCTCGGCCTGAGGAAGTTCCTCGAGTCGCGCGGTCACAAGCTGGTCGTCACGTCCGACAAGGACGGGCCGAACAGCCGCCTCGCAAAGGAGGTCGTGGACGCCGAGGTGCTGATCTCGCAGCCGTTCTGGCCGGCGTATGCAACTGCTGACCTGATCGCGAAGGCGCCCAAACTGAAGCTGATCGTAACGGCCGGCATCGGTTCGGACCACACCGACCTGCAGGCCGCGATGAACCGCGGCATCACGGTTGCCGAGGTGACCTACTGCAACAGCATCAGCGTTTCCGAGCACGTCGTGATGATGATCCTGTCACTGGTGCGCAATTACATCCCTTCGCACGAGTGGGTCACGAGCAAGGGCGGCTGGAACATCGCGGACTGCGTCGAGCGTTCCTACGACGTCGAAGGCATGAATGTCGGTACGGTCGCGTCGGGCCGCATCGGGCTAGCGGTGCTGCGCCGCATGAAGCCATTCGACGTGAAGCTGCATTACACGGATCGACACCGGCTGCCGGAGTCCGTGGAGCAGGAACTGAATGTCACCTATCACCAGAACGTCGAGTCCATGGTCAGGGTCTGCGACGTCGTGACGATCAATTGCCCGTTGCATCCGGAAACGGAAGGCATGTTCAACGATGCCCTGATCGGCAAGATGAAGCGCGGCGCCTACATCGTCAACACGGCCCGCGGCAAAATCTGCGACCGCGACGCAATCGTGCGGGCGCTCAAGAGCGGGCATCTCGCCGGCTACGCCGGCGACGTGTGGTTCCCGCAGCCGCCACCCCGCAACCACCCGTGGCGCACGATGCCTAACGAAGGCATGACGCCGCATATCTCGGGCTCCTCGCTGTCGGCGCAGGCGCGCTACGCCGCGGGTACGCGCGAGATTCTCGAGTGCTATTTCGACCGGCGGCCGATCCGCAACGAGTACCTGATTGTGGACCGCGGCCAGCTCGCGGGCACCGGCAAGCACTCCTACAGCGCCGGCAACGCGACGCGCGGTTCGGAAGAAGCGGCGAAGTTCAAGGCCGCCGCCAAAGCCGCGCCCGCGCGGAAGGCATCGCCGAAGAAGGCCGCGAAGCCGAAGGCAAAGCCGAAGTCGCGCGCAAAGGCGAAAAAGAAAAAGTGAGCGGCGCTCGGACGGCGCCACGGGAATGAGCGAGGCGCCGGAAACGCTGTCCCGCCACCATTGCTTCGGCGGCGTCGTGGGCTTTTATTGCCACGACGCTGCCGAAACTTCGTCGCCGATGCGGTTTTCGGTGTACCTGCCGCCGCAGGCGGAGCGGCGCAAGGTGCCTGCGCTCTGGTATCTGGCGGGACTCACCTGCACCGAAGAGACTTTCATGATCAAGGCCGGGGCACAGCGCGCCGCCTCCGAGCTCGGCATCGCCCTGATCGCACCGGATACGAGCCCGCGCGGTGTGCCGCTGCCGGGCGACAGCGATGCCTGGGATTTCGGCGTCGGTGCCGGATTTTATGTCGATGCGACACAAGCGCCATGGTCGCGGCACTACCGCATGTATTCCTGGATCGCGCGAGAATTGCCGATGCTCGTCGAACGGCACTTTCCGGTCGATGCGACGCGCCAGGGCATCTTTGGTCATTCGATGGGTGGGCACGGAGCGCTGACGATCGGGCTCAGGAACCCGGACCGGTACCGCTCGATCTCCGCTTTCGCCCCCATCGCGGCGCCGATGGATTGTCCCTGGGGTCAGAAAGCATTCGCGGGTTACCTGGGTCCGGAGCGCGACGACTGGCGCGCCTACGATGCGAGCGAATTGCTGCGCGCGTTATCGGCCGTGACCGGCCGGCCGCCACTGCTGGTCGACCAGGGCCTGGCGGATGCATTCCTGGAACAGCAGCTCATGCCGGACCGGCTGGAGCAGGCCTGCAAGGCCGTTGGTTATCCGCTGACGCTCCGGCGCCATGCCGGATACGACCACGGTTACTACTTTATTTCGACTTTCGTCGAGGACCACCTGCGTCATCACGCGCGCGCCTTGCTGGCCTGAACGCGCGTGGCCTTCGAGGGTGATTTAAGCGGATAATCGCGCCCGTGCCGCCGCGACGTGCGGCCGGAGGGGGAACAGGTGAAGATCGGTTGTCCGAAAGAGATCAAGATTCATGAATACCGCGTCGGCCTGGTGCCCGCGGGCGTGCGTGAGCTGACGTCGGCCGGCCACACGGTCGTGATCGAGACCGGCGCCGGCTCCGGCATTGGCATCAGCGACGATGCCTACAAGGCGGCCGGCGCGACCGTGCTGCCGGACGCGGCGTCGGTGTTCGCAGCGGCCGAGATGATCGTCAAGGTCAAGGAACCGCAGCTGCCGGAGTGC
>JALYJS010000105.1 GCA_030799345.1 Pseudomonadota bacterium
ACCGTGCGGAACTCCGCGCTCTCCTCCCACGGCAGGTCCGGCACGATGAATCCGCTGACGCCCGCGGCGCGGGCCGCCGCCGGCAGCCGCTGGAATCCGTACGACAGCAGCGGGTTCAGGTAGCTCATGAGCAACAGTGGCGCGCGCGGCCGCGCCGGAAGCGCCGCCAGCGTCTCGAGGATCCACGCGAGCGTGACGCCCTGTTCGAGCGCGACGCGGCTCGAACGCTGGATCGTCACCCCGTCGGCCATCGGATCGGAGAATGGCACGCCGATCTCGACGACGTCTGCGACCGCGGCGATCGCCGCGAGCTGGCGCACGAACGACTCGCGATCCGGAAAGCCGGCGGTCAGGAATCCGACGAGCGCAGGAGCGCCGGCGCGGGCGGCGTGGCGCAGCGTATCGGCAATCGGATCGGGCTGCGTCACGCCATTCCCGCCGTCAGCGTCGCCAGGTCCTTGTCGCCGCGACCGGAGAGCCCGACCAGGATGCGGGCACCGGGATGATGTTTCGCATAGTGCGCAGCACCCGCCAACGCATGCGCACTCTCGAGCGCCGGCAGGATGCCTTCGAGCGAAGCGCAGGCGTGCGCTGCGGCGAGCGCTTCGGCGTCTCCCGCCGTTTCGTAATCCACGCGGCCGATCGCCTGCAGCAGCGCGTGCTCCGGCCCGACCGCCGAGTAGTCGAGGCCGGCGGAAATGGAATGCGTCTCCTGCACCTGGCCGTGCGCGTCCTGGAGCAGCATCGTGTAACAGCCGTGCAGCACGCCCGGCCGGCCGAACGCGAGCGTCGCCGCATTGTCGCCGAGGCCGGCGCCGCGTCCGCCCGCCTCGATGCCCAGCAGCCGTACGCCGGCGTCGCGCAGGAATGGATGGAACAGGCCGATCGCGTTGGATCCGCCGCCCACGCAGGCGACGGCGACGTCCGGCAAACCACCCGCCGATTCCAGCATCTGCGCGCGCGCCTCGCGGCCGATGACGCATTGCAGCTCTCGCACCAGGTACGGATAGGGATGCGGGCCGACCGCCGAGCCGAGCAGGTAGTAGCTGCCGTCCGGATCCGCAACCCAGTCGCGCATGGCCTCGTCGATCGCGGCGCGTAGAGTCCGGTCGCCGCTTTCGACCGCGACGACATCGGCGCCGAGCAGGCGCATGCGCCCGACATTCGGCGCCTGCCGCTGCATGTCCACCGCCCCCATGTACACGACACAGGGCAGGGCGAGCCGGGCACAGGCGGCGGCGGTCGCCACGCCATGCTGACCCGCGCCGGTCTCGGCGATGACGCGCCGTGCGCCCAGGCGCTTTGCCAGCATCGCCTGGCCGAGCGCATTGTTGATCTTGTGCGCGCCGGTATGCGCCAGGTCTTCGCGCTTCAGCCACACTTCGGCACCCCAGGCAGCCGACAGACCTTGCGCGCGGGTCAGCGCCGTCGGCCGCCCGGCCCACTCCCGCAGTTCGCGCATCCATTCGCGCTGGAAATCCGGCGCGTGCAGGAACATCGTCACGCCGTCCTGCAGACGCTCGAGCGCGGGCACCAGGATCTCCGGAACGTAGCGGCCGCCGAACGGCCCGAAGCGGCCGCATGCATCCGGCATCTCGCCGGCGAGCGTCGCCTCACGAAGGCGCCGCAGGTCGTCTACCGCGAACACCGCGCTCATGCGCGCATGCCCTGATTGGCGATGCGCGCGCGTACGATGAATTCGCGGATCCGGCGCGCATCCTTGACGCCGGGTGCGGTTTCCACGCCGCTCGATACGTCCACGCCAAAGGGCCTGACCGCGCTGATCGCGCGACTGATATTCGTCCGGTCGAGCCCCCCGCCCAGGATCAGCTCACTCGTGCGCGCAACCACCGAGGCAGTCGGCCAGTCCGCTCGCTCGCCGCTGCCGCTGTGAGGCGATTCAAACAGCACGCGCCGCGATCCCTGCGCTGGGTTCGGCTGCTTCCGCAGGACCGGCCAGCGCTCGATGCGCGCCGGCAGGCGCATCGCATCGAAATCAATGGCGTCCGACTGCCACACATCGGGCGCCAGCGACTCCAGGATGTGGTCAACGAGCGACTGTCCGGGATGCCGTGTCACGGCGACGCAGAGAACACTAGGCGGCAGACGGCGCGCGAGCTCTGCCGCGTGCGCCGGTGCGATGTTGCGCGGCGATGGGGCATGGAACACGAAGCCGATCGCGTCGGCGCCGGCCGCCACCGCAGCTTCGAGCGCCTCGGCGGTCGAGACGCCGCAGATCTTGACGAACAGCGTCATGCTGCGACCCTGGCCGCCGAGCGCGCCGCGGCCAGCATCGTGCGCAGCATCGCGGCGGGGTCCGCGGATCTCATCAATGCGCTGCCGATCAGCGCGAGGTCATACCCCTGGCGGGCGGCATCCGCGCAGTCGTCGGGCGTATTGATGCCGCTTTCGGCCACCCGCCGCAGGTGGCCAGGCAGCATTGACGCGAGTTCGTGGAATCTTTGCGGGACCACGTCCAGCGTCCGAAGATCGCGGCAGTTGACGCCGACGAGGACTGATCCATCGCGCGCGGGAAACTGCGGTATACCTGCGATATCGGTGGTGTCGAATACCTCGAGTAGCACAAACAGGCCGAGTTCCTGTGCGCAATCCAGCATTTCGGCGAGCTGCGCACCCGACAGCATCCGCACGATCAGCAGCACGCCGCCCGCGCCGATCGCACGACTTTCGTAGAGCTGGTACGGATCGACCAGGAAATCCTTGCGCAACACCGGAATGCCGTGCGGCCCCAGCAGGTCCGCGGCGCTGGCCGCATCCGCTAGGTCGCCGCGAAACGCACCCGGCTCGGTCAGGACGGAGACGGCCGCCGCCCCGCCTTCGGAATATGCCGCCAGTTGTGCGTGCAAGCCGTTCCTTCCAAGCTCCCCGGCGGAAGGCGAGCGGCGTTTGTATTCGGCGATCAGGTCGAACGACCCGTTCACCCGCAGCGACGGCGCAGCCGGGACGGACAAGGCACGGTGCCGAAGCGCCGGCAGCGGTTCACGTGCGCTGGCCTTCGCGACCCGATCGCGGCTCGAACGCGCCATGGTGTCCAGAAAGCCGCTCATGCCTCGTGCGCCGCCGCTGGAATCGCGATGTCGTCGAGCAGTCGCGCGGCGGAACCGTCGTCGATCGCCGCCGCTGCGAGTTCCGCGCCGCGCATGGCGTCGGACACTGTGCCCGTCACCTCTGCGACCAGCGCAGCGCCCATCACCAGCGCATCCCGGTGGCCACCGCGCTCGCTGCCGCGCAGTACGTCGGCCAGGCGTCCTGCGTTGTGCGCGGCGTCGCCGCCGATCAGGTCGCTTTCGGTGCAGTACGGCAGGCCGAAATCCGCTGCGCAGCGTTTCGAACGCGTCACCCTGCCCGGCCGTACGTCGAACAGCGTGAATGCCGCGGCCGGGGTCGGCTCGTCCCATCCCGTATCGCCGAAGACGACGAACACGCGCTCGATCGGCATGCCGGCGAGCGTGTCGGCCATCAGTTCGGCGATCTCGAGGCTCCAGGCGCCGATGACGGCAAAGGGAACCTGCGCAGGATTGGCGAGCGGTCCCAGCAGGTTGAAGATCGTGCGTACGCCGAGCGCCGCGCGCACCGGGGCAAGCGCCTTCATTGCCGGGTGATAGTGCGGGGCGAACAAGAATGTAAATCCGGTGCGGTCGAGACAGGCGCCGGCGGCATGCTCATCGAGCGGCATCGGCAGGCCGATCGCTTCCAGCACGTCGGCGCTGCCCGAGCGCGACGACACCGAGCGGTTGCCGTGCTTGGCGACCCGTATGCCGCTGGCGGCGGCAAGGAGCGCCGCGCCGGTCGACAGGTTGAGGCTCTGCGAGCCGTCGCCACCGGTGCCGACCACGTCGGCAACGACGCCGGGAGCGATGCGCGGCCGGCGCGCGAGCGAGCGCATCGCCCGCGCGAAACCGCGCACTTCGTTTGCCGTAGCGCCCTTGATGCGCAGCGCCGCGAGCAGCGCCCCCGTCATGGCCGGCGACATTTCCGGATCCGTGAGGGAAATGAGCAGGTCGAATGCCGCGCTTTCCGAAAGATCGCGCCGCTCCAGCAGCGAGTCGAGCGCTTCCCTGCCCGGCCGGTTCATGCCGCCTCCCCGAGCGCGAGGAACGATCCCATCAGCCGTGGACCGTCCGGTGTCAGGATGCTTTCCGGATGGAACTGCACGCCTTCGACGGCCAGCGTCCGGTGCCGCACGCCCATGATTTCGTCCTCGTCGGTCCAGGCCGTGATTTCCAGCTCCGCGGGAATGCGATCCCGCTTCGCGATCAAGGAGTGGTAGCGGCCGGCTTCCAGCGGATTCGGCAATCCCTCGAATACGCCGCGGCCGTCGTGGCACACAGCCGAGGTCTTGCCATGCATCAGGCGTTCCGCCCGCACTATCTCGCCGCCAAAGACCTCGATCAGCGCCTGATGACCGAGGCAGACGCCGAGCACGGGTACCTGACCCGCGAAGCGCTCGATCATGCGCAGCGACACGCCGGCATCGGCCGGTGTGCCAGGACCAGGCGAGATGCACAGATGCGTCGGTGCCAGCGCGGCCGCGTCGTCGACCGTGATGCAGTCGTTGCGATGCACGAGCACGTCGGCGCCGAGC
>JALYJS010000108.1 GCA_030799345.1 Pseudomonadota bacterium
CTCTTGCCTTGGTGCACGCGGAACTGCAATCCGCGCACCGCGCCGTCCGTATAGTCGCCGGGAGCCAGCGTCTTCAGCCGCGCATCTGTCAGTGCCTTCGCCATTCCGGGCCTCCCAGTGGCGACCCCTTGCCGTCTGGAGGCGGGGTCTTTGGCCACTCTTTGGCCACTTTACGCCGGAATGGTATGAAACGCTATGGAATCGAATGCAATGCCAATGGCTCTATAAAACAGCCAAAAACTGACTATTCAGCGTTGCGTTCCTTTTCACCCGATTTCGCTATGTTTTACATGGGGTGCAAGGGGTCCCGGGTTCAAATCCCGGCGCTCCGACCAACCAACTCAGCGGGATGACTGCGGCGGATTGCTTGCCGTTATGAACCAGGTGCTGGACGGCGCCCAGACGCCCTCCTTGCGCGCATAGGCGGACAGCGTATCGCGCAGCACCGCCGTTACCTGCGGTTTCAGTCTTTCACCTTCATTGCCGGCCAGGCGGATGATTTCGCCCGCCGGGCCGAGCGACATGGCGAATTCTACGGCGTCCTCGAGGTCGCTACCGATGCAGATATCCGCATCGAATCGCTCGAAAGTAATGCCGGCGAATCCGGCTGATTTCAGCATCCCGCTCACCATGTCAGGCCCCGACATTGAGAACGGGCCGGGCCCGCAGTGAACCTGGTCCGTGTCCTCGTGCGAAATGACCGGCACGATCTCGCGCACCCGCAGTTCCGCCTCGTGCAGCCAGGGATTGTCCTCGCGCCGGCGCCACACGATCTGGTGGAAAGTGCCGCCCGGTTTCAGTGCGTTGCGGATGTTGCGCATCGCCAGTCCAGGCAACATGAAGAACATCGTGCCGAAGCGCGCGAACGCGTGATCGTAAGGTCCGCGCAAGTCGTCTCCCTGCACGTCGGCGGTGAAGAAGGTGGCGTTGCGGACCGCGGCTTCAGCAGCGTCCTGCTCGCAGCAGTGGACAAACCGTTCCGCGCAGTCGACGCCCACGGCCTCGCCCCTGGGACCCACGGTCCCGGCGATCTTCAGCGTGCTGTCGCCAAAACCACAGCCAATGTCGAGGACCCGATCTCCGGGACGGAAGTGCGATCGCGACAACAGTTCGTCGCTGTGGGCCGCAAGGCCGGCGATCAGGATGTGCTTGAAGCGCACGAACTTGTCGAATAGCACCGTGTTCCAGGCTTCGACGACGACGTCATTCCCGCTCACTGACCTGCTCCCGGTTTCCGAGCATTTTAGCTTTCCTCGGGTGGTCTGACATGCCGGAAGTTCCGCAGCAGCAACAGGTCGTAAAGGATCTTCAGTGCACCGCAGATGATGAATGGCCAGGCGGTCCAGCCCGCCGCGAACATGGCGCCCGCGATTGCAGGGCTCACTGCAGAGGCGAGGCCCCTTGGGACCGAGGTAACGCTGGCGGCTGCGGCTCGTTCCGCCGGTGTGACGACTGCCATCACGTAAGACGATCGCGTCGGCACGTCCATCTGCGACAGCGCCGAACGTGCCAGCAGCAATGCGAGCGCGAGATGCAGGTCCGGAACGATCGCGGCGGCGATCAGGCAGATACTCGATGGAATGTGCGTGTAGACCATCGTATTGATGAGTCCGATGCGGCCGGCGATCCAGGCGGCGGCAGGGTAGGAGAATGCGGCGAGCAGCCCAGCCCAGAAAAAGAACATGCCGGCGGCCGGCAGCGACATGCCGAATTTCTGGAACAGCCACAGTGCCATCAGCGACTGCACGGCAAAGCCGCCAGCGAATGCGTCGATGCTGAACAGACCGGCCAGCCGGTATACGATTTTCTTTGACGGGCCGAGCGCGAACTGAGGCCGCTCGTCGGCGGCGACTGTCGTTCTGGGGACCAACCGGTACAACACTCCGCCCGCGACTCCGAGTACCGCGTACAGGACGAACATGGCCTGCAGTGCGCCGAGCCGGGTCCACCCCTGCGAAACCAGCAGATCGGGACTGCCGGACGCCAGCGATCCGAGCGCCGCCGCGAATGCGCCGGTCAGCCCATAAATCGCGAACATGCGTGTGCGTCCCGCGTCGGAAGCCGTGCCGGCCAGCAATGCGTGCTCCATCGGCACGAAAATGCTCACGTTGCCGGCCGTTGGATTGATGGTGCCGACAAATGCGATGAGCAGCAGCACGACGTAGCTTTCGGTGGTTGCGAATGCGATGCCGGTTGCGGTCATCAGCGCAGATGCGAACATCAGCAGCGTGCGTTGCACCCCGGGCGGGGCCAGCACGCCGATTCCGAGCGTCGTCAACGCGGAACCGAGCAGCGCCGCGGTCGAAATGACGCCGACTTCGAATGCGCCGAGCCCGAGTTCAGTCAGATAGACGGCCAGCAGTACGGCGACGAACCCGTCGCCGAAGTCCCGCACTGCGCGGGCGGCATAGATGCAGGTCGCGGGACCCGGCCGCCGGTCAGGCGCGCCGGGCCCCGCGATGATCGAAGCGGAATCCCTGTCCGTTACGGATTCTGGGAGGTGATGTCCCACATGTAATCCACGTGCGGTCCGCAGATGTCGGTCAATGTATCGCCAAGCGGATTGTCATAGATCGCTTCGACGATCGCCGCGCGGGCCTCCATCAGGGTTTTCATGTCCTTGGAGCTGATCGTCGAGAGCCGGCGGTAATCGCCGCCGACGATGTGCTCGTTCCATCCCCAGGACAGGATCTTGCCATCGGCAAGAAGCTTGTCAAAGACGGAAGCGAACACCTGCGTCATCAGCGCGTCTGCCTGTTCCTCGCGCCCCTGATCGCAGACGTGATAAACGGAGAATGACGCATCGCCGCGTGCCGTCGTGCCGATGTTGCCGGCTACCGTGCGCCAGATGTAATCCTCGTGCGAGTTGCAGATCTTGCTGAATTCGTCGCCGAGCTTCTTGTCCTTGGCATCGACCTGGTCGCCAACTTTCTTCTGCGCGTCGAGCAGGCCCTGAACGGAATCGGATCCGTAATAGAGTGAGCGCCGCCATTTGCCGCCGGTGTGGTGGGCCATCCAGCCCCAGTTCTTGATGGTGCCATCCGCGACCGCGGCGTCATAGATCGGCTTCTGCACCTGCGCGAAGATCTCGTCCGCACGTTCCTGTTGCGTTACGTCGCAGACGTGATACGTGACGTAGATATACCGTTCGGCGGGCTTGTCCTGAGCAAACGCTGCACTGGCGAATAGCAGGCAGGCGCAGGCCTGGAGCAGGATTGCTCCCTTGATCGTCTTGTTCATATGTATCTCCCTGGCCGGGCGTTGGCTGGTCCGGTGACAGCGCGCGCAGTATAAACCTGGACCGTCGGATGATTCCGACAGCGTTCTGCTCTTGCTCTCCGTTGACCGGATGCCACACCGGGGGCGACTGTGGAGGGATGCCTGCCCGGAAACTGTCCCGCTACCGGTCAAAGCGCGACTTCAGCCGCACGGCCGAGCCGAGCGGGTCGCACAAAGCCGGCGCCGCTTCGAAGTCCCGGCGGTACGTCATCCAGAAGCATGCCGCGCGCCGCCTGCACTATGACTTGCGCCTCGAGTTCGACGGCGTGTTCAAGTCCTGGGCCGTCACCAAAGGGCCATCGCTCGATCCGCACGACAAGCGCCTGGCCGTCGAGGTCGAGGATCATCCGCTCGACTATGGCAGTTTCGAAGGAACGATCCCGAAGGGCGAATACGGCGGCGGCACGGTCCAGCTGTGGGATCGCGGAACCTGGTCCGTGCAATCCGGGCGCGCAGTCCGGGCGGCCCTGAAAGCCGGCGAGCTGAAGTTCACGCTCCAGGGCGAGCGCCTGAAAGGCAGCTGGGTGCTGGTGCGTATGAAACACGATCGCACGGGCGGCAAGAGAAACAACTGGTTGTTGATCAAGCATCGCGACCGGTTTGCGAAGGACGACGGCGACTTACTGCTTGCGACCGACCGGTCAGTCGCGAGTGGCCGCAGCATGGCGCAGATTGCTGCCGGCAAAGCCGTGAAGCGGACCCGGTCGAAACGGACTCGGGCGAAAAAGGCCTCTCGCCGCGCTGCAAGGCTGCCGGCATTTGTCGCTCCGCAACTGGCGAAACTGGTCGAACGTGCGCCGGCGGAAACGGGATGGGGCCACGAGATCAAGTTCGATGGCTACCGCATGCAGATGCGCGTCGCCGATGGCACGGTGACCCTGAAGTCGCGCAAGGGGCTCGACTGGACCGCCCGGTTCCCCGGGATTGCCAGCGCCGGCAGAACGCTGCCAGATTGCCTCATCGACGGCGAGATCGTGGCGCTGGACGGACAGGGAATACCGAGTTTCTCCCTGCTGCAGTCCGCACTCGCGGAGCAGGAAACCGCGGAACTCGTGTACTTCGTATTCGACCTGTTGTTTGCGGACGGCGAGGACTGGCGGGCCGAAAGCCTCACCGAGCGCAAGACACGGCTCCGCGAGTTGTTGAGCTCGCGTCGCGGAAACCGCATCCGATACGTCGACCATTTCGAGACTGCCGCAGATTCGATCCTGCGCTCAGCCTGCCGGATGCTCCTGGAAGGCGTCGTATCAAAGCGGCTTGCTGCGCCTTACCGGTCGGGCCGGAGCGAAAGCTGGCTGAAGACCAAGTGCCGGGCCGGCCAGGAAGTCGTCATCGGCGGATGGGCGGTGCGTGAAGGACGCCTGCGCTCTTTGCTGGTCGGCGTCCATCGCGGCAAGCGCCTGGCCTACGTCGGCCGCGTGGGCACCGGTTTTGGCGAGCGCAACATCAAGCCGCTCATGAAGGCGCTGCGCGCGCGCGCAACCGAACGCAGTCCTTTCTCCGGCGACAACGCCCCGGCGGCAGCAAAGGACATCCGCTGGGTGCGACCGGAACTGGTCGCGGAGATTGAATTTGCCGGCTGGACCGGTTCCGGAATGGTCCGCCAGGCCGCATACAAAGGGCTGCGTGAGGACAAGCTGCCTGCCGAAATCAGCGAAGAGCCGGTATTGCGCCGGGGTGAGTCGAAAAAGGCGGGCGTCCGGGTGGAGGGCGTCGCGATCTCGAATCCTGACAAGCCGCTGTGGCCGGACGCGGGAGACGGCCGGCCGGTCACGAAAGAGGACCTAGCAAATTACGATGCGACGGTTGGCCCATGGATGATCGAGCACCTGCAGGGCAGACCTTGCTCGATCATTCGCGCGCCGGATGGCATCGGCGGGCAGCGCTTCTTCCAGCGCCACGCTATGCAGGGCACATCCAGCCTGATCGACCTGGTGAAGGTGCAAGGCGATCGCAAGCCGTATCTCGTGATCAACCGGGTCGAGGCGATCGTCGCTGTCGCCCAGAGCGGGGGCATCGAATTGCACCCCTGGAACAGCTTACCCCGCGAGCCCGAAGTGCCGGGACGTTTCGTATTCGACCTCGATCCGGCGCCCGACGTCGATTTCGCCCGCGTCGTCGAGGCGGCGAAGGAATTGCGCGAACGCCTGCTGCAACTGGGGCTGGTGCCCTTCTGCAAGACCACTGGCGGCAAGGGACTGCATGTGGTGACCCCACTCGCGCAACCCCGGCGCGGCAAACTGGGCTGGCCCGAAGCGAAGGACTACGCGCGGTCGGTGTGTGCCGCGATGGCGGCCGACAGTCCCGATCGTTACCTCATCACGATGTCAAAGAAGGAACGGGTCGGGCGGATCTTCCTCGACTACCTGCGCAATGGGCACAAGGCCACGGCCGTCGCACCGCTGTCGCCGCGCGCCCGGGACGGCGCGACGGTTTCAATGCCGGTCGAGTGGAGTCAGGTCCGCGCCGGGCTAGATCCCGCGCGATTCACGGTCCGCACGGTCCCGGCCCTGCTCAAACGAAGCAAGCCCTGGGGCGATTACCGGACGGCCGCCCGGCCGCTGCAACTCATTCGGAAAAGGAAACGGTCATGAGCAAACGGAAAACGAGCAGCTCTGCGAAACGCAAGCCGCGCAAGTCCGCGCCCGGTCGATCGGAGAGCCGCAAGGGAACGCGCCGCGCCTTGTGGCGGGGCGCAGTGTCATTCGGGCTCGTCTATATTCCCGTGCACATGTATTCAGCCGCGCGCGAGAGCACGCTCGACCTCGATATGCTCGATAGTCGGGACTTCTCGCCGGTCGGTTACCAGCGCTACAACAAGCGCACCGGAAAAATCGTCGAATGGGCGGACATCGTCAAGGGCTTCCAGTACCGCAAAGGCGAGTACGTGGCGCTGTCCGACGAGGATTTCCGTCAGGCCAACGTCGAGGCGTCGCAGACCATCGATATCGACACTTTTGTCGAGCGGGTCGACATTCCCCCCGAGCATTTCGAACAGCCGTACTTCCTGGAGCCTGCCCAGGGCGGCGACAAGACCTATGCACTGTTGCGCGAAGCCCTGCTCAAATCCGGCAAGGTGGCGATCGGCAGCTTCGTCATGCGCAGCCGGCAGCATCTGTGCGCGCTGGTCGCGCAGGGGCGGGTATTGCTGCTCAACACGCTGCGCTTCGCCGAGGAGCTCCGTCCCGCCGCCGAGCTCGACCTGCCGCCGGCCAACGCGCGCTCGGCAAAGATTTCACCTCGTGAGCTATCGATGGCCACACGCCTGATCGAGGAGATGAGCGGCGCGTGGAAGCCGGAAGCCTTCGAGGACAGCTACCGCAAGGACCTGATGCGGCGCATCAAGGAGAAGATCCGCAAGCGTCAGACCCACGTGCTGACCCCCGAAGTGGAGCCGGAAGCACAGCCCCGGACCGCCGACATCATCGACCTGACGGCGATCCTGAGGCAGAGCCTGGAAAGCCGCGGGTCGAAAGCGGCGGCGCGCAAGCCAAAGCGCGGTGCGCAGGGCTGATCCATTCCTGCGCGCCGC
>JALYJS010000131.1 GCA_030799345.1 Pseudomonadota bacterium
GCTCGAGAGCGTCCGCGCGATCTCGGCGGCGCAGGATGAGACGCTGCGCCTCGTGACCGCACGCCAGCGCGTCGGCCTGGCTTCCAATTTCGACGTCGAGCGCGCACGGACGGACGCATCCAGGGCGCGCGCGGCGCTACCGCCACTCGAGACACAGGTCGCCCTGTCGCGGCATCGGATTGCCGTGTTGATCGGGGACCAGGCGTCCAATGCGGCGACGGCCGTCGTCCCATGGAGCGGCACCGCGGTCGTTCCGGACGTGCAGCCCGGACAGCCGGCGACGCTGCTCGAGCGCCGCCCGGACCTGCTCGCCTCCCGTGCACAGCTGGAGGCGGCCAACTTTCGGCGGCGGGAGGCGGCAGCGGAATGGTTCCCGCGCCTCTTCGTCAGTGCCCTGTTTGGCCGCCAGGACGTGGAGTCGAACGGGCTCGATCTCGGGGCGGCGCGCTTCACCAACGTCTCCAGCCTGCTGACGATGCCGATCTTCAACTGGGGGCGGACCCGTGCGATCAACGAAGTCGCGGGGAGCCGCCAGCGTGAGGCGCTGCTGCGCTACGAGGACGCCATCGTCCGCGCGCTCGAGGACGTCGAGAACTCGCTGGTGTCGCTGCGCGACGAGCGGCAGCGCGCCGAAGCCCTGCAGAGCGCCGCCGAGTCGGCGGACGCGGCGCTCGCACGCGCGCAGTCCCTGTATGACCGCGGTCAGGTCGACCTCCTGCCGCTTCTCGATGCCCAGCGCACGCGCCTTTCCGTCCGGATCGGCGCGAACGACAGCAGCACGCAGCTGCTGCTCGCCACCGTGCAGCTCTACAAGGCGCTCGGCGGCGGCTGGGAAGCCTTTGAAACCGTAACTACCACTGGAGACCCGTCGTGAAATCATTTCTCGCCTCATCCGCAGTCGTGGTCACCGCCGCGACACTGCTTGCCGCATGCGGGTCGTCCGCGCCGGCGGAAGAGACGCTACGGCCCGTGCGAACGGTCGAAGTGCGCTACGGCGACGCGCGTGCAACGAGCCGTTATTTCGGTTCGGTGCAGGCGCGGCACGAAGTCGAGCAGGCGTTTCGTGTCGGTGGCAAGGTCATGGAACGGCGCGTCGACGTCGGCCAGACGGTGCGCCAGGGCGACGTGATCGCCATGATCGACGACGTCGATTACCGGCTCACCGAGCAGGCCGCCCGCGAACAGCGTGAGGCGGCCAAGGCGCGCGCGCGTCAGGCTGAGTCGGATTGGCAGCGCCTGCAAGCGCTGAAAGTCGATGGCTCCGTCAGCGCATCGGATGAAGAGCGCGCGGAGAGCGAGCGGATCACTTCCCACGCGGCGGCCGAGGCCGAGGCGCGCAAGCTCGAACTGGCGCGCAACCAGGTGACCTACACGGTCCTGCGCGCGTCCATCGGCGGCGTCATTACGAGCATCAGTCTCGAAATCGGTCAGGTCGTGGCCACGGGCCAGCCGGTGGTTGCGATCGCGAACGAGAGCGAGCCGGAGATCGTCATCGACGTGCCGGAGGCCCACCTCGCGGATTTCAGGACCGCCCACTACAGCGCATCGCTTGCGAGCGCGCCGAACGATCGCTTCGAAGTGGTACTGCGGGAGCTTTCGGCGCAGGCGGCGGCCCAGACCCGCACCTATCGCGCCCGGCTGAAGCCAGCGTCACCTCGCGCACTGCCGCTCGGCGCGACGGCAGCCCTCGTAACCGAGCGCGTCTCGTCGGGTCCGTCTGTGGCCACGATTCCCGCATCCGCGCTCACCCAGAGCCAGGGCAAGCCCGCATTGTGGGCCGTCCGTCGCGATGGCACTGAGCCGGTCGGCTTCGTGCAACTGCTTCCGGTCACGGTGCATGAGTACGGCAATGACGAGATCTTCGTTTCCGGGCCCGCCGCCGGCGCGCTCATCGTTACGGCAGGCGTGCAGAAGATGTCGCCGGGTCTGCGCGTCGCGCTGCCCGCCGCCACAAAGGTCGCGGTGCAATAATGAAAAACTTCAACCTCACCGAATGGGCGCTCAATCATCGCGCCATCGTGGTGTTCCTGATCCTCGTCATCGGGGTCGGCGGCTTCTTCTCCGTTTCCAGACTCGGCCAGCTCGAGGATCCGAACTTCTCGGTCCCGTCGATGACAGCGATCGTCATCTGGCCGGGTGCCACCGCACAGCAGGTGCAGGACGAACTGCTCAATCGCATGGAGAAGAAGTTCGAGCAGCTCGACCACTTTGACAAGGTCGTGACCTTCGCGCGCCAGGGGTTTGGCGGCATGACGATCAGCGTCGTCGGCGGCACCTCCCAGGAAGACCAGCGCGAGGCCTGGTATCAAGCGCGAAAGAAGTTCGACGACCTCCGGTTGGAGCTGCCCGAAGGCGTCGTCGGCCCGATATTCAACGACGAGTACGGCGATGTGTACGGCCTGATCTATGCCGTCCAGGGCGACGGTTTTGGCCTCGACCAGCTCGCCGACGCGGCAGAGGACGTCAAGCGCCGCCTGCTGAAGGTCCCGATGGTCAAGAAGGTGGATGTGCTCGGCAAGCAGGCCGAGCGCGTCTACATCGAGTTTTCGCACGAGCGCCTGGCCGCGCTCGGCATCACGCCCATGTCGATCGTCGAGAGTCTGAAGAGCCAGAACAGCGTACTGCCGACCGGCTCCATCGACACTCGAAGCGACCGCGTATTCGTGCGTGTCGGCGGCCAGTTCACGAGCGAGGAAGACCTCCGCAACCTGCCGATCTCAGCGGGCGGCCGCCTGATCCGGCTGGGAGATATCGCGACGGTCACACGCGGCTTCGAGGACCCGCCCAGCTACACGGTTCGCCACAACGGTCAGCAGGTGCTGATGCTCGGCATCTCGATGACGAGTGACGGCAACATCGTCGATCTCGGTGAGGCGATTGAAATCGCCGTCGCGAAGATCCAGGCGGAGCTGCCGTACGGCGTCAACCTCGAGCGCGTGGCGGACCAGCCGACCACTGTGACCGGAGCAATCTCGGAGTTCGTGCGCGCACTGCTCGAGGCCCTTGTCATCGTGCTCGCCGTCAGCCTTTTGAGCCTCGGCTGGCGCATGGGCCTCGTGGTCTCCATGTCCGTGCCGCTCGTGCTCGGCGTGGTTGCGATCGTGATGCTCGCGATGGGCTGGAACCTCGAACGCATCTCGCTCGGTTCCCTAATCATCGCGCTTGGGCTGCTCGTGGACGACGCGATCATCGCCCTAGAGATGATGGAAGTGAAGCTTCAGGCAGGGTGGGACCAGGCCAAGGCGGCCGCCTACTCCTACTCGTCGACGGCCATCCCGCGCCTCACGGGTGCGCTGATCACCGTCGCCGCCTTCATGCCGATCGGCTTCGCCAGGTCGACTTCCGGCGAGTACGCCGGCGGCATCTTCTGGATCGTCGGCATTGCGGTGGTGGTCTCGTGGTTGGTCTCGGGCCTCATCACGCCGTATCTCGCGGTCAAGATGCTGCCGAAAGACTTTGGCAAGCAGCACCACGGCAAGGATCCCTACCAGACGCCGCTCTTCAAGAAGCTGCGCCGGCTGATCGACGGAGCCCTCCAGCGCCGCTGGTGGGTGATTGGCGCCACCGCCGGGTTGCTTGCCTTTGCTTTTATGGGCATGAAGTTCGTCCCGCAGCAGTTCTTCCCGAACAGCTCGCGGCCCGAGTTGATCGTGGAGCTTCGCTTGAAGGAAGGCGCCTCCTTCGCGGCGACGACCGAGCAAGTGAAAAAAATGGAGGCAGTGCTCGCCAAGGACGTGGACGTCAAGTTCTTCACCGCCTACACGGGCGCTGGCGCGCCCCGGTTCTATCTCGCCCTGAATCCGGAACTGCCCAACCCCGGCTACGCCCAGTTCATCGTAATGACGCACGATCTCGAGGCACGGGAACGGCTGCGTGCGCGACTGATGGCGACCGTCGACCAGCAGTTCCCGCAGACGTGGGTCCGGCTGACACGGCTAGAACTGGGACCACCGGTGGGCTTCCCCGTGCAGTTCCGCGTGGTCGGTCCGGACACGCAGGTCGTGCGGTCGATCGCTCGCGAAGTGGAAAGCGTCGTTGCGGCCAGTTCCAAGGTTCGCGACGTCCAGCTCGACTGGAACGATCCAGTCCGGACGCTGCGCGTTGACGTCGACCAGGACAGGGCGCGGGCGCTCGGCCTGACGCCCGCGGACGTCGCGCTGGTTACGCAGAGCGTAACGAACGGCGTGACGCTCTCGCAGCTGCGCGAGGGCGAGGACCTCATCGACATCGTCGCGCGCGCAGTGCCTTCTGAGCGGTTCGACGTCGAGTCGCTGGAGGACGTCAACGTCTTCACGCGCCAGGGAACGGTCGTACCCCTTTCGCAGATTGCGAGCGTGAGGTACGAGCTTGAGGAGCCGGTGCTGTGGCGCCGCAACCGCGATATGGCGATCACGGTTCGCGCGGACGTCAACGACGGCGAACAGGGCGTGTCAGTGACCCAGGAGATCC
>JALYJS010000150.1 GCA_030799345.1 Pseudomonadota bacterium
GAGCCGGACAAAGAGCACGATGCGAGTGTCGGCACCGAATTCCGTGGTGGTCTCCTGCCCCACCACGATGCTCTCGACGATCTCGGGGAGTTGCTCGACCTGGCGATAGATCTCCGCGGTGCCGATGCGCACACCACCGGGATTCAGCACGGCATCGGAACGGCCGAGGATCACGAGACCGCCGCGGGGCGTCAGCATCGCATAGTCGCCATGGTGCCAGACCCCGGGGAATCGCTCGAAATACGCGGCGCAGTAGCGCCTGCCGTCGGGGTCGTTCCAGAACCCGACCGGCATCGAGGGAAAGGGCGCGGTGCAGACGAGTTCGCCGCGTTCGCCAGTCACCGCTTCGCCGCCGTCGTTCCAGACCTCGACCTTCATGCCGAGGCCGCGGCACTGCAGTTCGCCGCGCCAGACCGGCAGCAACGGATTGCCGAGTGCGAAGCAGGAGACGATGTCGGTTCCGCCCGAGATCGAGGCGAGCTGCACATCCGGGTCGATCGCGGCGGCGACGAAGTCATACTGCTCCGGCGCGAGCGGCGAGCCGGTCGACAACAGCGTCCGCAATACCTTGAGCCCGTGCCGTTCCCGGGGCCGGTAATCTTCCTTCTGCAGCGCCGCGAGATATTTCGGACTGGTCCCGAACACGGTGACGGCCTCGTCGGCCGCCATTTCCCACAGCACGGCTGGTCCCGGATGGAACGGCGATCCGTCGTACAGCACGATCGTCGCCTGGGTAGCGAGGGCGCTCGCCAGCCAGTTCCACATCATCCAGCCGCAGGTCGTGAAAAAGAACAACCGGTCGCCCGGCTTCAGGTCGGTATGCAGCAGATGTTCTTTCAGGTGCTGCAGCAGCGTACCGCCGGCGCCGTGGACGATGCATTTGGGCACGCCGGTCGTGCCGCTCGAGTACAGGATATAGAGGGGATGGTCGAACAGCAGCCGCGAAAACACGAGCGGCGCGCCCTGTTCGCCGTAGTCGGCAAATGGCACGGCAGCTGGCAGCGCAGTCGCGCCCGCCCCTTTACCACCGTAAGTCACGACGATGACGCGGGACACGGATGGCAACCGCTCGAGGACGCCCGCGATCGGCGCGAGCGAGTCGATGGACTTGCCGGCGTAGAAATAGCCGTCGGCCGTGAAGACCGCCTTCGGCCGGACCTGTCCGAACCGGTCGAGCACGCCCTGGATGCCGAAATCCGGCGAGCACGAGGTCCAGGTCGCGCCAAGACTGGCGGTCGCGAGCATCGCGATCACGGTTTCCGGCAAGTTAGGCAGGAATCCCGCCACGACATCACCGGGGCCGATGCCGTCGGCGCGAAGTCCGGCCGCAATTCGCGCGGTCTCCGACCGCAGTTCCCGCCAACTCAGCTCCCGCCGCGTGCCGCGCTCGTTGCGAAACACGATCGCGGGTTCCGCATCCGGACCGCGCAGCAGGTTTTCCGCGAAGTTCAGCTGCGCGCCGGAGAACCAGCGCGCGCCGGGCATGCGATCACCGTCGGCGAGAACCGGGCCGCTGCCGCGGTCGCCGATGACGCCGGCGAATTCGAAGAGCGTTTCCCAGAACGCCGCCGGTTCGGCAACCGACCAGTCGTACAGCGCCTCGTAATCGTTGGCATTCGCACCGCGCGCCGCCGCGAAGGCCATGAATCGCGTGAGGTTGGCGTCGGCGATCCGGAACAGCGATGGCGTCCAGATGGGATCTTCAGCGGTCATTCAGAGATTGGGGTAGTTCGGTCCGGAACCGCCCTCGGGGGTGGTCCAGGTGATGATGCCGTAGGGGTCCTTGATGTCGCAGGCCTTGCAGTGAACGCAGTTCGCGGCGTTGATCTGCAGCCGCTTGCCGCCGGCGCCGTCGTCAACCATCTCGTACACCGCCGCGGGGCAGAAATTCTGGCAGGGATTGCCGAACTCGGTGATGCAGCGTGTCGCGCAGATGTCGGTGTCGTGGACAATCAGATGCACGGGCTGTTTCTCGTCGTGCACGTTGCCGGCATGGAACACGGCCGCGAGTCGGTCGCGCGGCGCGAGTTCGCGCGCGATCCAGTCGCGTTCGACCACTGGCGCCGTTTCGAGGCGGTGCAGCGCGAGGTGATTCTCGTGATGCCTGAGCGTCCACGGCACATGGCCGCACGTCGCGGTTTCGAGCGCCGCATTCGCGAGACCCCACCACAGGCCACGATGGAACCCCGGCTTGATATTGCGCACGCGCTTGAGTTCCTGCCCGCCAGCGGATGCCCGCCATCGTCCGTCGAAGCCTTCGGTCTTTCCGTGCTCGACCAGGTGCTCGGCGGCCAGCGCGCCGCAGCGGATTGCCTGGTGCACACCTTTTATCTTCGGCACGTTCAACGTTCCCGCGGCGTCGCCGATCAGCAGTAGACCCGGTGCGTCCATGCGCGGCAGCGCCTGCCAGCCGCCGGCCGCGATCGCACGCGCGCCATAGGACAGGATTTCGCCGCCATCGAGGAGGGGGCGGATGCGCGGGTGATGCTTGAACTGCTGGAATGCCTCGAACGGACGGAAGCGCGGATCCGCGTAATCCAGGCCGGAAACGTATCCGACATAGAGCTGATCCCGATCGAGGTGATACAGGAAGCTGCCGCCGTAGGTTTTTGAATCCGCGGGCCAGCCGACCGAGTGATGGATGAGGCCCGGCTCGACGCGGCCGGGCGGCAACTGCCAGAGCTCCTTGATGCCGAGACCATAGCTCTGCGG
>JALYJS010000182.1 GCA_030799345.1 Pseudomonadota bacterium
CGCCCGGATACCGCGCGACCGCCTGACGCCCGAAGAGCAGCTCAACTACGACCTGTTCCGCTACGAATACGAAGACCGGGTCGCCGCCGCGAAATTCCACCCGGAATATTACGAGATCCGCGCGCGCGAGGGACCTCAGTCGCTGAACGAGACGGCCGAGTTGATGCCGTTCGAGACCGTGGCCGATTACGAAACCTGGCTGCGGCGCATGGCGGCGTTGCCGGCGTACCTCGAGCAGTATGGCGAGCAGCTGCGCCGCGCGGCCGCCGCGAAGCACACGCAGCCGCGGGTCATCATGGATCGCGTCGTGCCACAGCTTGCGATGCAGGTCGTGGACCGACCGGAGGACAGCCCGTACTTTGATCGCTTCCGCACCTGGCCGGACGCCATCCCGCAAGCCGAGCGCGAGCGCCTGGCCGCCGCTGCGCGCAAGGTCATCGCCGAGTCCGTGATCCCGGGTTACCGCGAGTTCACCACCGTATTCGGCCATGCGTACCTGCCGGCCTGCCGCGAAACGGTCGGTATCTGGGACACGCCCGAGGGCCGCGCCTACTACGCTAACCGCGCGCGCTACCACACGACCACCGCGCTGACACCCGAGCAGATCCACGAGATCGGCCTCAAGGAAGTCGCACGCAACCGGACCGAAATGCAGGCGGTCATGAACGAGGTCGGTTTCAAGGGCGGGCTGACCGAGTTCTTCGAGCACCTGCGCACCGATCCGCAGTTCTACTACAAGACGCCGGAGGAACTGTATCGGGCCTATGCCTTCATCACGAAGGTGATCGATCCGGAGTTGCCGCGGCTGTTCGGCAAGTTGTATCGCACGCCGTTCGGGCTGCGGCCGATACCGGATACCAGCGCGCCCAACACGACGACCGCGTATTACAGCGGCCCATCGGTCGACGGCACGCGTCCCGGCTACTACTACGTGAACCTCTACCGGCCCGAAGTGCGCCCGAAGTACGAGATGGAAGTCTTGACCGTGCACGAGGCCGCGCCCGGTCACCATTTGCAGATCGCGCTCGCCCAGGAACAGACCGGCCTGCCCCGATTCCGCCGGTTCGGCGGCATCACGGCCTACAGCGAAGGCTGGGCGCTTTATTCCGAACGGCTCGGCTACGACCTCGGTCTCTACAAGGACCCGTACTCGCGCTTCGGCCAGCTCACCTATGACCAGTGGCGCGCGGTGCGCCTGGTCGTCGACACCGGCATCCACCATATGGGCTGGACACGGCAGCAGGCGATCGACTACTTCATGGCAAATGCGGCCAAGACCGAGGCCGACATCATCAACGAGATCGACCGATATATCGCCTGGCCCGGACAGGCGCTCGGCTACAAGATCGGCCAGCTCAAGATCATCGAGCTGCGTGAGCGCGCGAGCGCAGTGCATGGCGAACGCTTCGACATCCGCGCCTTTCACGATGCGATCCTCGCGATCGGCGCCGTTCCGCTCGAGATCCTCGAGAGCACGATGGACGGCTGGATCGAAGCACAGAAGAAGCCGTGATCGGCGCCCGCCGCGCCACGGTCGCGATTCGCATCGGCGCCGTCACGGTCGGCGGCGGCGCCCCGGTCGTCGTGCAGTCGATGACCAACACCGATACGGCGGACATCGAGGCGACCACGCGCCAGGTCCGCGAGCTCGCGGAGGCGGGATCCGAGATCGTCCGCGTGACCGTCAACACCGACGAGGCGGCGGCCGCGGTGCCGCATATCCGCGACCGGCTGCGGGCCGGCGACTGTGACGTGCCGATCGTCGGCGACTTCCACTTCAACGGCCACAAACTGCTGGCGGCGCATCCCGCCTGCGCCGAGGCGCTCGCGAAGTACCGTATCAATCCGGGCAACGTCGGGCGCGGCAGCAAACGCGATCCGCAATTCGCGGCGATGATCGAGACCGCCTGCCGCCACGCCAAGCCAGTGCGCATCGGCGTCAACTGGGGCAGCCTCGACCAGGACCTGCTGACGCGGATGATGGACGAGAACTCGCGCCAGCCCGAACCGCAGGACGCGCTCGAAGTGCTGCGCGAGGCGACCGTGGTCTCGGCGCTCGCTTCCGCCGCGCGCGCGGAGGAACTGGGGCTGCCGCACGATGCAATCATCATCAGCAGCAAGGTCAGCGGCGTCCAGGACCTGATCGCGATCTATCGCGAGC
>JALYJS010000187.1 GCA_030799345.1 Pseudomonadota bacterium
CTGTCGTTCGTCCCCTCGCGGCGCGACGCGTCGCCGCTCGAGATCGAGTCCGCGGATAACGTGCGCCGGATCGTCGACCGCATGGAGGGCAATCACCGGCTCATGATCCACGGTCGCGTGAACCCGAACCAGCCGGGCGACATCGAGGACATGCCGCGACTCAAGGAGCAGTTCGGTGTCTGCGCGTGGAAGACTTACACGCAATGGGGACCGGACGGCAACGGCTTCTACCTCGACGACGACATCGGCATCCGCTTCGTCGAGGAAGCGCGACGCCTCGGCGTCAAGGTCATTTGCGTGCACAAGGGCCTGGCCTTCGGCCCGAAGTCGTACGAACACAGCCAGTGCCGCGACATCGGCCCGATCGCAAAACGCTTCCCGGACGTGAGCTTCCTGATCTATCACTCCGGCTTCGTCACGGAGGTCGAAGAGAAGGCTTACGGCCAGAACGCCGGCGGCGACGGCATCGATACGCTGATCCGCTCGCTCGCGGAAAACGGGATCCGCCCGGGCTCCAACGTCTATGCGGAACTCGGCAGTACCTGGCGCTTCCTGATGCGCGATCCGGAGCAGGCCGCGCATGGTCTCGGCAAACTGCTGAAGCATTGCGGCCCCGACAACGTGCTCTGGGGCACGGACTCGATCTGGTATGGCTCGCCGCAGGACCAGATCCAGGCATTCCGCGCTTTCCAGATCGCGCCGGAGTTCCGCGAGAAGTACGGCTATCCCGAGATCACGCCGGCGCTGCGCGCAAAAGTATTCGGGCTCAATGCGACGCGGCCTTATGGCATTTCGGCCGATGAGGTGAAGCTCCGTGCGGGCCGCGACACGATCGCCGGCGAACGCCTCAGTTATCGCGAGCAGGCGGAGCCGCACTTTCGCACGCGCGGACCGAAGACGCGCCGCGAATTCCTCAACCTGCTCGACTGGAACGGCGGTTCGCGCGCCTGAGGCCGGATGGTCAACCGCAGCGGCATGGCAATCGGTCTGGCGGTCGCGATCGCGGCTGGCATCGGCGCCGCGCTGTGGCTGCGAGATGAGCCGCTCACGCTGGACGCCGGGACCGTCCTGCCTGTGCCGCATCCGGTTGCAGCCTTCGAACTCGTGGATCACGAAGGCCGCGCCTTCGACAGGCAGTCGCTCGCGGGACGCTGGAGCCTCGTATTCGCGGGCTTCACGCACTGCCCGGACATCTGTCCGATCACGATCGCGACGCTGGCGGAGCTCGGCACGCGCCTGGGTGCCGCGTCACCCCGGCTGGTGTTCGTCAGCGTCGATCCGGAACGCGACTCGCCCGCGCGGATTGCCGCCTACCTCCGGCACTTCGGTCCGGATCTCGTCGGCGCGACCGGCAGTCCGGCCACGATCGGATCGTTCACGCGCAATCTGGGCCTCGCGCAGGTGAAAGTGCCGGGCGTGGGCGGCGACTACACCGTGGATCATTCTGCGGCGCTCGTCCTGCTCGACCCGCAGGTACGGGTGGCCGGTTACTTTCCGCCGCCACACGATATTGGCTTGCTCGCCGCCGACCTGGCGGGACTTGACGGGAGAAAACGATGAAATTATTGCACTGCCTGTTGCCGGCGACGGCGTTGACACTTGGCGCGACCGCGACTGCCGAAATGCCGCCCGATGCGGTTGCGATCGATCCCGACGTTCACCATGTCCTGATCGACAACGAGCACGTACGCGTGTTCGAGGCGCGCGCTTCGCACGGTGCCACCAGCCCGATGCATTCACATCCACCGCTGGTGTTCATCAGCCTCGGCACGGCACGGGCCAAGCTCACGCTGCCGGACGGCAAGGACGTGATCCTCGATATGACGCCCGGCCAGGTGCTCTGGCTGCCCGATGGCATGCAGCATTCCTGGCAACTGCTGTCTGGCGACCTGCGCGTGATTGCGGTCGAGGTGAAGTCGGCGCGGGTCGCCCGCAGCGATTAGGACCTTTACTCGGTCAGCTTGAAATCGGCGTTTGCCCAGGCCGCCGCGAAACGGGCCGCGATCGCGTCCGCCTCTGCCCTACGCTTCTGCGCGCGCAGGGCTTTCTCGAGGCCGTGCAGTGACCAGCCGTTTTCCGGATTGCGCTCGAGTTCCGCGCGGTACGCCGCTTCGGATTCTAATGGCTTCCCGGCCGCGAGCAGCACGGCGCCCAGCGCCTGGCGCGCCGGCCAGTGCCAGGCCGGCGGCTCGTCGTAAGGCAGCGTGTCCTCGATCGCAACCGCTTCAGTGAGCGCGGCGATCGCGCCCGGGTAGTCTTTCGCGGCGCGCGCGAGTTCCGCGGCGACGAAGCGCTCGGCGATCCGTACGCCGCCGGCCAGCGAATAGCGATCCCAGGCCATCATCTTCTCGATGACCGGATCGACCGCGGCCTGCTGTAACGCCGCGTGGTGGCCCTTCGCCTCGTCGAGCCGGCCCTGGCGCGCTGCGGCCATGCCCTGCGCGTAATCCCAGAGCGCTATCATGTACGGCAGGTCATCGGTCGGCTTGGGCGCCGCAATCACCTGTTCCCAGCGTTCGAAACGCACGTCGGCCAGCAGCGGGGTCGAGGCAAAGTTCTGCATTGCTTCCATGCCCGGGAGGCGCATCAGGTCCGGGTCGCTGGTCCGCTCGCCGGTCGCGGCAGCGGCGGAAGTCGCGACTGCGCTTGCGCCTTCCATGGTCGCCGCGAACCACAGGAAGTGATGATTGTGCGGCACGTAACCGAGTGGATAGACGCCCGGCCCCGGCCTGCAGGTGGCGAGGTAGGCGTCATCCGCGCCAATCGCCTTCTGGTTCGCGAGCACCGCATCGTGATAGCGCCCGACACGCGCATAGATGTGCGCGGGCATGTGCACGAGATGGCCCGAGCCCGGCAGCAGGTCGCGCAGCGTATCGGCTGCGGCGACGCCTTTCGACGGATCCGGGGACGCTTCGACCGCATGGACATACAGATGCAGCGCGCCGGCATGCCGGGGGTTGCGCGCGATGACGGATTCGAGCTGCGAGACGATGGTCGATGTATGGCCCTTCGGATTGCCGGCAGCGTCCCAGTATTCCCAGGGCTGCAGGTTCATCAGCGATTCGGCGTG
>JALYJS010000218.1 GCA_030799345.1 Pseudomonadota bacterium
ATCCGACAGATGGAAGAAGCCGGATGCCGAGTCGTGCTTTTCCATGAATGGACGCTCCGCAACATCGGCGTGGTGAACGACCGCGATCATCGCAAGCTCGTCGTCATCGACGGGAGCGAGGCTTTCGTGGGTGGTCATTGCATCGTCGACAGTTGGCTGGGCGACGCCCAAGACAGCGAACACGTCGGCGACCTCAGCCTTAGGTTGCGCGGCCCGATTGTGAACAGCGTGCAGTCCGCATTCAGCGAGAACTGGGCTGGGGAAACGGGGGAGTTGTTCCTCGGCGACGATGTGTTTCCGCCCCTGGAGCCTGCAGGTGACGTGTTGATCCATGCGGCGTACGTAAAGCCGGAAGGCTCGGCGCCTGCCGTCAAGATTCTTCACCACACGGCCATATGCCTCGCCCGCAAGCGAATTTGGATTCAGAATCCTTATTTCATTCCCGAGCCGGAAGCGATCGACGCGTTCGGAGAAGCCGTTTCCCGCGGCGTCGATGTGCGCGTGATGATGCCTTCGACTGGGGGGTCCGATAACCCTATGGTGCAACACGCCGGGCACCGCAACTTCGAAAAGCTGCTGCGCTGCGGCGTGCGTCTGTTCGAGTATCCGCACACGCTGCTGCACCAGAAAGTCATGACGATCGACGGTGTGTGGAGTGCCGTGGGCTCGACCAATTTCGACGATCGGTCATTCGAAACAAACGATGAAATCACGCTGGGATTCCTGGACGCCGCGACAGCGGAGCGGCTCGACGGGATATTCGAGAAGTACGCGCCGCATTGCCAGGAAATCAAGCTCGAGGTCTGGCACAAGCGAGGCTGGGGGCACAAGCTGATAGACCAGATGTACTATCTGATCAACGAGGTGCTTTGACCCTGATCGCCCGAAAGCGCATGGTCCAGCGCGACGATATCCTCGGGGCCGATACGGCAGCATCCACCGACCATACACGCGCCAGTGCTGATCCACGCGGGCGCGAGCGCCGCAAGACTTCCCTGATCCCATGCGCCGTGCCATTGATGCGTCTGCCCATCCCAGCATTCGCCGGAATTCGGGTACACGACGACGGCCTTGCCGGTGCCGGCACTGAACTCGCGAATGGCAGCGCTCACGATCTCGGGCCTGACACAGTTCACGCCGATGGCGATCACGTTCGGAACGCGATCCAGCAACCGCGCGCATTCGACGAGTGGTTCACCGTGCGATGTATGGATGCCGTCCGTGGACGTGAAGCTCATCCACGCGCTGGAATCAGGGTGGCGTTCGAGCAATGTGGCAAGCGCACGCGCCTCATCCAGCAGCGGGATCGTTTCGCAGGCGAGCAGATCCGCGCCGGAGGAGGCGAGCACGCCGAACCGGCGCGCATGGAACTCGACGAGCCCGGCGACCGTGAGACCGTAATCGCCGCGGTACTCCGCGCCGTCGTGCGAAATGGCGCCGTACGGGCCGACCGAGGCCGCAACGTACAGACGCCGCGAGTCCGCCGGATGATCGCGGTGATAGCGGTCGCGGGCGGATTGCGCCAGTTCGACGGACCGGCGCAGAAGTGCTGTGGTCGCATCGGCATCGAGGCCGATGCACGCGAAACCTTCGTAGCTCGCCTGATAACTGGCGGTGATCGCGACCTGTGAGCCCGCGGCAAAATAATCGTAATGAACCTGCTCGATCGCTTCCGGTGCCGACTGCAGCAGGCTGGCGGACCACAGGCGTGTCGAAACATCGTGGCCGCGCCGCTCGAGCTCGGTCGCGAGTCCGCCATCCAGAATCAGAGGTTTGTCAGTAAAGCCGGTCTTCAAGGTTCTCTCACGCGCCAGTAGCGACGGGCACCCGAAAAGCGGATCATTTGCACCTCCATGATCGCGCTTCTGGAAGCTTACCGCGCCGGGCTGTTCCGGAAGTCGGAGATCTGGCGCAACATCGTCGCGGGCCTTGCGACCTCGCTGCTGGGCGGCATTCGCGTACTGCTCTGCGGCATCCATCCGCGGCTTCATCGCGCGCTGGAGCGAGCCGAGATCCTGTCGCTGGTCGGCCCCGGCAACATCTGCGCCGACATGGCCGAGATGTCCCGGCGGATTATGGCGCCATGAGGCCGTGACCCCGGCCAGGATCAATTTCGAGCGCAAAACGACGGGATCAGGTACAATCCGCCGGTCTGGTAATCCTCGTTCTGACTTGCTTGGCCCGTTCTGCCGCTTCGGCGCGCTCTCCGACCAGGTCCAGCCACCATCGAAGCATTGCCTAACCAGCAGGCGGAAATCCGCTTGCTGAAATCATTCTCAGTGAGTATTCATAGTGACCAAGTTGTTTGTTGGAAATCTTCCCTTCTCCGCGACCGAAGAGTCCGTGCGCGCGTTGTTCGCGCCCCACGGCCAGATCGATTCGCTCGCGCTGATCAACGATCGTGACACCGGGCGCCCCCGTGGCTTCGGTTTCATCGAAATGCCGAGTGCTGATGCGGCGAAAGCCATGCAGGCGCTGAACGGCAAGAACTTCGAAGGCCGTGACCTGAAGGTCAACGAAGCCCAGGCGCGCGAGCGCAGTGGCGGCGGCGGCGGTGGCGGCAATCGCAATGGCGGCGGCAACCGTTATTGATTGATTGATTGTTCGAGCGGCCCGGCCGGCTTCCGGCCGGGCCATTTCCATGAGCTGAATGCCCAGGAGGGCGCCCCCATGCGCATCGTCTCACGCACTACCCGTTCGCTCCTCGAACAGAAGCGCGAGCGCTCGCTGCGCAACAAGGTTGCCGCCGGAGCGTTGTCCAAGGCGTATCCGGACGTCGAGCGCGTGCGCATTCAGCTGCGCTTTCTGCCGACAGCCGGTTCGGTGCCTGCCGCGCAGATCCATGCGCTGTATCCATCGGCGCCTGCCTACTTCGAGTTTGCCTGCCCCTACGGCGACTGCGACGGCAGCTTCGATCTCAATCCCATTGCCTCGACCTTGCTCGACAAGTCGGGCGCGCAGGTCTCAGGTAGCCTGAACTGCCCCGGGACGCGGACCGGCAGCGCGTTGACGCGCCAGCCATGCAATCTCCGCGCCGATTACTGGGTCTCGTCGCAGTACCAGGCCATAGAGCGCGCCGCGGGCTGACGCCCGGTCCGGCTCGTCTCCGACAGCATTCACCGCCTGAAAATGTACTCATTGCCTCCATGAGGCAATGGGACGTCGTCGTGGTCGGCGCAGGGCCGGCTGGGCTGAGTGCGGCCTTGGTACTCGGCCGCGCCTGCCGTCGTGTGCTCGTTTGCGACACCGGCGTGCCCCGCAGCTGGGCATCGAAACGCATGCACGCTTTCCTGACGCGCGACGGCATCGCCCCGGCCGCGTTTCGCCGCCACGCCCACCGCGAACTGCAGCGTTATCCCAAGGTGGTGTTCCGCGACTCCGAAGTGAAGCGCGCAGTTCGTATCCGCAAGGGCGGTTTTCGCCTGGCTACGAGCCGGGGCGTGGTGACCTGCAGGAAACTGCTGATCGCGACCGGCGTGCTGGATCACCTTCCGTCGATCCCGGGCATCGTCGATTACTTTGGCAAGAGCGTTTTCACCTGCCCGTATTGCGACGGCTGGGAGGTCGGCGGCCGCGCGCTCGTCGCCTACGGCAAGGGACAGCGTGGACTCGAGATGGCGCGGGCGCTGACTGCCTGGACAGATGACATCGCGCTCTGCACGGATGGCGCCGCGGGACTGGGTTCTGCCGCCCGCGCGGCACTGCGCGCCAACGGCATCAAGCTGTACGAGCAGAAGATCACTGGTCTCGAGGGGCGAGCGGGGCGGCTCGCGGCCATCGTCTTCAAGGATGGCAGCCGGCTTCGCCGCACGACGCTTTTCTTTGACATGCCGTCGAGCGGGCAGTCCGGACTCGCGAAGTCGCTCGGCTGCCAGTTCACGCGCAAGGGCGGCGTCAAGTCCGGCCGCTATGAAGCCACCAGCGTGCCCGGTGTCTTTGTCGCCGGGAACATCATCCGGGACGTGCAACTCGCGATTGTTGCGGCCGCGGAGGGTGCGAGCGCGGCATTCGGTATCAATCTGTCGCTGACGCGCGAAGACTTCGAACGCAAGGCGACCGGCGTCCGCCGCATCAAGCATCCCCCGGTCAACGCTCCCCGGCCGTAGGACGCAACTGACGCGTATTCGGGAGACCGCGTGCCGCGATCTGGCGTAGCTTCGCCTTAACGCGCGCGTGCTTTTCAACCTAAGGAGCCAGGGATGGCAAACCGCAAACGGCCCGGAAAACAGCGTCCGGGCAAGACCCCGCGTCCTTCAAAATCGCCAAAATTCACTGCCCCGGCCGAGACGGCGCGTACTTCCGCCCGCTCGACCGTTTCCGGCCCTGCGCGAAAGGCGCTCGCCGACGCCGCCGCCGACCTCGCGACCGCGAAGGCGGCGGGCACCGACGCGCTGGCGGCGGCGTTTCCCTTCAACGCTGCGAAGCCGTCGGAATTCGGACCGGCCGCAGCAGAACCCGCCCGCGGACAGAGCGAGAAGCCGTCGCACGCCGTCGTCACGGGCAGCACGCTGTCAGAAATCAATGCGTCGCCCAAGGTAGGTGAAGGCAAGCCACCTTCGGGCCTTAATCCGGGCAATGGCCCGCTCGACCGCGTACGCGTCGATTCAGGCGGCCGGGTGCTCACGACGAACTTCGGTTTGCCCATATCGGACAACCAGAATTCGCTGAAGGCGGGGC
>JALYJS010000500.1 GCA_030799345.1 Pseudomonadota bacterium
GCGGAGAAGATAAGGAAAATTCGCTCGCTCGGCACCCCGCCCCGCCCGCATGGGGGCAGCGAGCGACGCATTCCGGCCGGTTTTGCGTCGACGAATCAGCGGGTGTGGGTGGCGGACAAGGTCCGTCCGGACGCCCGAGCAAGCGAATTTTCCGGTTCCTCTGAGCGCGCGAGGGCGGTCCGGACGGACCGTCGTCCGCCGCGAACGACCGCCGCTTACTCGAAGAGCTGCGGGTTGACGTCCACGTCCGCATTCGCCCGCAGCGCCGCGATGTACGCCATCGCGTCCGCGAGCGCTGCACGCTCGCGCGCCTGGTCGAATTCGCGCTGACGCTCATCCGGCGCCAGTGCCGTGAGCGTACCGCTCTGCACGGTCGTCACGGTCCAGACCGCTGCGTCGCCGTTGGCGAGCTTAGCCGTGCCGTAGCGGGGCGAACCCGCCGGCGGCGGCGCCTTGAAAGCAGCCAAACGGAGCTCGCCCGGCACCTGCGTGTCGTTCCGGCGTGCAATACGAGGCTGATGCGTCGTTTCCGGCGCTGCGGTTTGCCAGGCCTTCGTCGCGACATCCCACGATGCGCCGGCCGCCAGTTCGTCGGCGAGCGCAGTCGCCCGCGCGGCCGCAAGCTGCTCCGATCTTTCCTGCCGCGCCGCCGCCTCGATCTGTGGACGGATCTCGTCGAGCGTCTGCGTGCGTGCGGGCGCATGGGCGACCACTGCGACCGCGACGACCTTCCCCGGCTCGAGCTCGACGGTACGCAGTTCCCGACCCGCCAGCACGTCCGGCGCGAACACGGCATCCGCCAACTGCGGCGAGGCGCCGAACTCGGCGCTGTCCGATCGCGTGAAGCGCTCGATGCGTCGCACCGGGAGCTTCATTTCCTCTGCAACCGGCTCGAGACTGCCGGAGGCCTCGAATGCGATCGTGTCGAGCTGTTCCTGAGCGTCGCCGAAAGCCTTTTCGACTCTCGCACGGCGCAGTTCGGGTTCCAGTTCCGCGCGCACGTCGTCGAAGGTTCTGGTGATCTCCGGGTCGATGGCTTCCAGCTGGATGACGTGCCAGCCGAACTCGGTCTTGACCGGCCCCCGGATCTCGCCGGGTTCCATGCTCCACACGGCGTCGCCGAAGGCCGCGACGAAGTCGCCGCGTTGGGCGAATCCGAGGTCGCCGCCCGAGTCCTTCGACCCGGTGTCGTCGGACAGCTCGCGCGCCAGTGCCGCGAAATCCTCGCCGGCCCGCGCGCGCTCGTAGGCTGCCTTCGCACGGGACTCAGCGGCGGCTTCATCGTCGTCGGCCGCGATCAGGATGTGACGCGCATGGCGACGGCCGGGGGTGGTGTAGCGGCTGCCGTTGGTCTCGTAATACTCGCGCAGATCGGCTTCCGTCACGTCCGCAGCCGAGGCGAAATCCTCGATGTCGAGTTCGATGTAGTCGACGGTCGCGACCTCTTCGGTCATGTAGCGCTGCTTGTTGGCTTCGTAATACGCCGCAATCGCCGCCGCGTCGAGCTCGACCCGATCGGTGAATTGCGCGGCCGGCACGACGACCCACGCGAGTTCCCGGGTTTCGTTGCGTAGCGCGACCTGGCGGTCGAATTCGGATGGCAGCACGAAGGCGGAGGTGCTGATACCGCGGTCGAGCTGCTGCGCCAGCACGACGTCGCGCTGCTCCGCCTCAAAACGGGCGGGCGACATGTTGATCGAGCGCAGCGCGGCGTGGTACGCGTCCGCCGAGAACTGGCCGCCTGCCTGGAACGCTGGTATCTGCCGGATCGCATCGAGCACCTGCTTCGGACCCGCCTCGAAGTTCAGTTCGCGAGTACGCTGGCGGATCAGCTCGCTGCGCACTGCCTGCTCGAGCACGCGCGTCTGCAGCGCCTTCTGCATGTCATCGGGCACGCCGGCGCTGCCGAAGGCCGCCTGATAGCGCGACATCTCGTCCTGGTAACCACTCAGCACATCCTCGACGGCGATTTCCTGGCCATTGACCTCGATGCCGCGCGCCTTCGTGAAGCTGCCGACGCTGACGTCCACGCCCCAGAACACGAATACGATGCCGAGCGCGATCAGGATCGTGATCGCGAATATCCCCTTCAACTTGTCGTGAATCGTCTGCAGCATGCTTGGTCCGGTGCCGGGTCGTACTTTCGTAG
>JALYJS010000236.1 GCA_030799345.1 Pseudomonadota bacterium
CAGCGAAAGCCGAAGCCGAGTGCGGTGGACACTTCCGGTTCGTAGTGCAGTGCGGAGTCGTTCAGCTTCAGCTTCTGCAGCGCGTCGCGAAAGGCCTCGTACTGGTCCGATTGCACGGGGAAGAGCCCCGCGAAAACGCGCGGCTGCACCATCTTGAATCCCGGCAGCGGTTTCTCGCAGGGCCGCGCTTCGCCCGTGATCGTATCGCCGACCGGAGCGCCATTGATGTCCTTGATGCCGGCCGTCATCCAGCCGACTTCCCCGGTCGACAGCCCGTCCGTCGTAATGCGCTTCGGCGTGAAACGGCCGACTTTGTCGACCTCCCAGCCCCGGCCGGTCGACATCACCTGGATGCGGTCCCGCGGACGCAGGAGGCCGTTGACGACCCGCACCAGCGATACCACGCCCACGTAATTGTCGAACCACGAATCGACGATCAGCGCCTGCAGCGGCGCCGCCGGATCGCCGCGCGGCGGCGGAATCCGCCGCACCAGTTCTTCGAGCAGCTCCGGGACGTTCTGGCCGGTCTTCGCGCTGACCTGCACGGCGTCGGTCGCCTCGATGCCGATGATGTTCTCGATCTCCTCGATCACGCGGTCGGGATCGGCGGACGGCAGATCGATCTTGTTGATGACCGGAACGACCTCGAGTCCCTGCTCCAGCGCCGTATAGCAGTTCGCCACGCTCTGCGCCTCGACACCCTGTGCCGCGTCGACAACCAGCAGGGCGCCTTCGCACGCGGCCAGCGAACGCGAAACCTCATAGGAAAAATCGACGTGCCCGGGCGTATCGATGAAGTTGAGCTGATAGTCCCGGCCGTCCACTGCGCGGTAGTTCAGCGTGACCGACTGGGCCTTGATCGTGATGCCGCGCTCGCGCTCGAGGTCCATCGAGTCGAGCACCTGTTCCTGCATCTCGCGCGCCTCGAGGCCGCCGCAAACCTGGATCAGGCGGTCGGCGAGCGTGGATTTGCCGTGGTCGACATGCGCAATGATCGAGAAATTGCGAATCTGCTGCATCGAGTGGAGCCGGACGCCCTGTGGCCGGACAGGCGTGTCCGGGGAACGGCCGATTATAGCAGTCGGGCGGTCCGGAACCGCCTCAACGGGCAGTCAGGCGCGCCACTGCCGCGACGTCCAGATGGCCGTGACAGACGACACTGCCGTCGCAGGTCAGCACCGGCACCTTGAGTCCGAAGCGCCGCGCCGCGGTCGCATCGGCATCCACGTCGCGCACGCCGAACGCATCGAACGTCGATTCGAGCACCTGCGCGAGTTCCAGGATGAATTCGTCACAGAGCGCGCAGCCATCGCGCGTATAGACGAGAAAGCGCGGGTCCGGCATGCCGCGGGATCAGTTGCGGCGGTCGCTCGCGGAAACCGCCGTGGGCATGACGGCCGCCCCGTCCGGCACTGGCCGCAATCCGGTCGCAAACACCTTGAGGGTGCGCGGCGGTACTTCGCCGACCACGGTGACCTGGTGTCCCTGCACGACCGTGGAAAAGGCCGAAGCGACGCCCGAGCGGCCCGATCCCTGCACCGGCGCCTTGCCCGGCACCGGCTGCTGGATGAACACGGACACCGACGCGAGCCCGTCCGAATAGACCAGGTGACGCACCGGCGTGCTGGATCCGGCGACCGCCTGCAGCCCGCTGACGGAAAGCCGGAAACCGGGCGGCACCTGCACGGCACGCCAGCCCGGCGATTCATCGGCGATCTGCGGTGCCTGGCGCACCCAGCGCAGCTTGCTGCGGTCGAGCGCAGGCTCGAATGCCGAGTCGGGAATGTCGTCCTGGAAAGTGAGCTGCGTGAAGCGCAGGCGCTCGACCACTTTGCCGCCGGCATCGGAGAGCTCGCTGCGCACGGGCATATGCGAGTCTTCGTCAATCCACAGGCGGTATCCGAAGCGATAGCCGTCGAGCGGTCGCACGGCGATCACCGCGGCACGGCCGAGCAATGCCGTCTCGCGGCCCACGTAGGCGACCTTGTACCAGGAATCCATTTCGTCTTCGAATGGCGGCAGTGCGCCGAGCAGGTCGCTACGGCTCGGGCGGCGCTCGATGATGGCGAGTTTCTGGTCCGGCAGGTAGACGACCACCTCGTCGTTCTCGCGCACCAGTTCCCGGCCACTGCCCGAGTGCGAAACCAGCCGCTCGGATACGACGCCGTCCCGGACACGATGCGTGATGCGAAGCCGCTCGACGCGCCCTGCCGACTCCGAAACGAACTCGCCGACATAGCTCGAGCCATTCAGCGCCGCCGTCATGCGGTCCAGCCACTCGCGCCCGCTTTCCGCCGCCGCAGGAGCAGCGGCCGCCAGGCACATCACCACCCCAATGGCCCGGCCCAGGATCACTGGCCGGTCCGCGTGTCCGCCGCCGCCTCGGCCAGGGCCGCTTCATCGCCGGTGCTCACCAGCCCGGCGCCGACGCTGCGGCGAACGAGCGGCGAGGCATAGCCGTAATGGGCGACCAGGTAATTAGCGAACTGGGCCGGCGGCAGGCTGCCCGGACCATCGGCCGCCGGGGGCGTGACATAGCTCGCCGGCAGCGATTCATCCGCATCGTCGACTGCCGATACCGGCTCGATCGGCGATTCCCCGGACTGCGCCAGCACCGCAACCGGCGCAGCCTCGTCCTGCGACACGACCTGCTGCAACATCAACACGGCAGCCATAGCAACGCCCGCAGCGAGCGCGAGACCTCCCCCGGAACGCAGCAGCGCGCCGCGGCCGGGCATGCGAAGCCCGCTGCCGCCCTGCGCGGGCTCACGTGCAATCGCCGCGCTGACGCGGGCCGCAACCTGGCGCGCGGCCGGCACGTCCCCGTCATTGCGGAGCACCGCGCCGATCAGCGAATAGCGCGACAGTGCGCCCCGCAGATCGTCATCGCGCTCGAGGCGCTTCAGCAGCAATGCGGTCTCCTGATCCGGCAATTCGCCGTCCAGGAAGGTCGAAAGCTGTTCCTTGATCCGATCAGTCATTCAGAGATCTCCAATGCGACCGAGGCCGCCGTCGAACACTTCACGCAAGCTGCGATCGATCGCTTCGCGTGCGCGAAAAATCCTCGAACGGACCGTGCCAACCGGGCATTCCATGGTTTTCGCGATGTCTTCGTAACTCAAGCCTTCCAGTTCCCGCAGGACAATAGCCAGCCGCAGATCGTCAGGCAGCGCCTCGATGGCCTCGTTGACCGTGCGGCGGATCTCATCGGTCAGTGCCAGCGCTTCCGGCGTTTCGGTATCCGCCAGCCGCGCATGGGCCTGGACCTGAGACCCGTCCTGCAGGTCGAGGTCGTAAGTCACTGGCCTCCGGCGGCTCGCAACCAGCGCGTTCTTCGCGGTGTTGATCGCAATGCGGTACAACCACGTATAAAAAGCGCTGTCGCCGCGAAAGGCCGGCAGTGCCCGATAGGCCTTGATAAATGCTTCCTGCGCAATATCCTCGGCCTCGGCGGGATTCCGGACATAACGCTGCACCAGCTTCAGCACCTTGTGCTGATACTTGAGCACCAGGGCATCGAAGGCGGATTTGTCGCCTTTCTGCACCCGGCGAACCAGCGCAATGTCGCCCGCTTCGGCCCGCATCGGCTCGCTGTGTCGCGCTGTGCCCGCCGTATTCACGCCGGTTATGACCGGCTCCCCCTGCGTTAGTTCGCGGGGATTGGGCAGGCAGGCGCGGACGCCTCCTTGGATTTGTGAGCTAACCGTCGGATTCTAGCAACTCAGGCGGACACGGGCCTTCAGCCGGCGAAAAGAGTCCGGGGGCACGGCCCCGCGTGGCAGCAGCCAGCCGACGCGTCGCCCGGCCAGCCGCAAGTCCAGCAGCACGCAATCGCGGTACGCGCGCGTACCGGCTCCCAGGGCGGCCGCCTGCCAGATGCCTTCGCCCACCAGCCGGACGCGGCAACGGCTGTCCGCCATGGCCAGGGCCTGCAGGCGGCAATGGCGACCCGGCACCCGGGTGAGGTTCAGGCAGAACCCCAGGATCGCAAACGCCGTCAGCGCCCACGCCAGCAGCGTTGGACAACGCGCAAGCCACGGAAACAGGGCCAGTGCGGCATGCAGTAACAGGAGCCACGCAGCGAGCCGGGGCTGGCTGCCGGGCTCAATGACGAACGCAAACGATCTCATCAACGAGCGCCCGTAGTTCCGGGTCGGCCGGCCGTATGCCGCCGATGAGCCAGCCGGCGATCCGCGGGTCGGGCTCGTCGAGCAGCTGCTGGAATGCGTGCTGGCGCGTTGCCCCTGCCGCCGCGAAGCGCAGCTCGAACCAGCGCTCGAGCAACAGGTCGAGTTCTTTCATGCCGCGGCGGCAACGCCAGCGCAAACGACCCGCTGGCTCGTCGGTCACCGTTCTGTGCCGCCCTTGAGTATCCGGCGCTTGATGTCGGCGATCGCGCGCGCGGGGTTGAGGTCTTTCGGGCAGGCTGCCGTGCAGTTCATGATCGTGTGGCAGCGATAGAGCTTGAACGTATCGTCCAGTTCCGCGAGCCGTTCCGGCGCCGCCTGGTCGCGCGAATCGACGATCCATCGATGGCTCGCCAGCAGCGCTGCCGGCCCGAGGAAGCGCTCGCTGTTCCACCAATAGCTGGGGCAGCTGGTCGAGCAGCAGGCGCAGAGAATGCAGGCGGATGGCCGGTCGACCTGTTCCTGCTCCTGCGGCGACTGCAGTCGCTCGGTGCCGGCCGGGGGCGGTTCGCGAGTCTGCAGCCAGGGACGCACCGCGGCGTACTGCGCATAGAACTCGGTCAGGTCGGGCACCAGGTCTTTGACCACCGGCAGGTGCGGCAGCGGAAACACGCGCACGTCTCCCCGGATTTTTGCGATGGGCAGCGTGCAGGCGAGCGTATTCAGGCCGTCGATGTTCATCGCGCAGGAGCCACAGATGCCCTCGCGGCACGAGCGCCGGAAGGTCAGGGTCGAATCGACCTCGTTCTTGATCTTGATCAGCGCGTCCAGGACCATCGTCCCGCACCGGTCGAGATCCACGTCGTAGCGGTCGACGCGCGGCGGCTCGCCGGATTCCGGATCCCATCGATAGATGCGGAACTGGCGCACGCGCGTCGCGCCCGGCGGCGCGGCGTAGTGCCGGCCGGGACTGTCGGTGTATTGCGAGCCTGCGGGCAGGCTGAACTGGACCATCGTCGCTTCGTTTCCTCTCTAGTAGGTCCGCGCCCGGGGCGGGATGGAATCGACCTCGCCGGTGGCCGTCTGCAACTGCACCGGCCGGTAGTCAAAGCGCGTAGCGCCGGCATCGTCCACCCACGCCAGCGTGTGCTTCAACCAGTTGGCGTCATCGCGTCCGGGAAAATCCTCCCGCGCGTGCGCCCCACGGCTCTCGGTGCGGTTGCGCGCCGAATGGATCGTCGCGATGGCCTGCCACAGGAGATTGTCCAGTTCGAGCGCCTCGATCAGGTCGGTGTTGAAGATCAGCGAGCGGTCGCTGATGCGCAGCTGCCCGCGGGCCGCAAAACAGTCTGCCATCACGCGGCAGCCTTGCTCGAGTGTCGGTCCAGTGCGAAACACCGCAGCGTCCCGCTGCATCGCGCGCTGCATCGCCTCGCGCAGCGCCGCCGTCGGGCGCTCGCCGTCGGCATGGCGGATGCGGTCAAAGCGCGCAAGCGACGCTTCCGTGGCGGCCGGCGGCGGATGCGCACGCTTCGCGCCGGGTTTCAGTATCTGCGCGCACCGGCGCGCGGCCGCCCGCCCGAACACCACGAGATCGAGCAGCGAATTGGAGCCCAGCCGGTTGGCACCGTGTACGGAGACACAGGCGGCCTCGCCGATCGCCAGCAGGCCCGGCACGGTTGACTCAGCACCATTGGCGCGCGTCAGCGCTTCACCCTGCAGGTTGGTCGGTATGCCCCCCATGTTGTAGTGGGC
>JALYJS010000238.1 GCA_030799345.1 Pseudomonadota bacterium
GTGCTGGGGGCGATCCGCTATCAGCAGAATGCCGCCGTCCTCCACACCGACACGCGCCTGTTACCGAGGCGGCGCCGGGCGTGGGCCGCCTGGAACTATCACCGGCATCCCGGCGACAGCGGCCGGGTCACGCTCACCTACAACATGAACATCCTGCAGGGCCTCGACGCACCGACGCCGTTCCTCGTCACGTTGAATGGAGGTGCGGCGATCGACCCTGCGCGGATCTTGCGGCGCATGACCTACCAGCATCCGCTGTTCACGCCATCCGCGGTTCGCGCCCAGGCGCGCCAGCGCGATTTGAACGGCGCACTAAACACCTATTTTTGCGGCGCCTGGTGGGGCTACGGCTTCCACGAGGACGGCGTTGCGAGCGCGCATGCCGCAGTTGACCACTTTGAGCAGGATCATGTACAGCGCGCTCTACACCGGTCGGCTTGATCACCGGCGGCTGGCACCGGTCGCGCACGCGTTCAGCTATCGCCTGTGCCTGGCGTGGCTCGATCTCGCGGAACTCGACGAAGTTTTCGCGGGCCGCTGGTTCTGGTCAACGCGACGACCGGCGTTCGCGCGGTTCCGGCGCGGAGACTACCTAGGCGATGCGATGATCCCGCTGGATGAAGCGGTCCGCGACCAAGTCGAGCGTGAGACCGGCCTGCGCCCGGCGGGCCCCGTGTGCCTGCTCACGCAGCTGCGCACGTTCGGCCATTGCTTCAATCCCGTGAGCTTTTATTACTGCTACGACGCGGCGGGGCGAAAGGTCGAGGCTGTCGTCGCCGAAGTCACCAACACGCCCTGGAACGAGCGTCACGCCTATGTGCTGCGGCCGCCGGACGAACTGTCGACTGACGCGCCCATGCGATTCAAGGTGGCCAAGGCATTTCACGTCTCGCCGTTCATGCCGATGGACCTCGACTACGACTGGCGTTTCAGCGTGCCCGGCAAGCGGCTGGTCGTGCACATGGAGAACCGGCGCGCGGGCCGGCGCCTGTTCGATGCGACGCTCGCGCTCGAACGTCGCGAGATCAACGGCCGAAGTCTCGCGACAGCCCTCGCCCGCCATCCCTTCGCATCCCTGCAGGGGCTCGGTCGCATCTACTGGCAGGCGCTCCGCCTCTGGGCGAAGCGCGTGCCATTCCACCATCACCCGGCGAAACCGATTCCGGAGAAAGCCACTTGAACGAGACGACACTGATCGAACGATCCACCGGCACCGCCCGCGTAGCGCCGTTGCAGGCGATGGCAAAGCGGTTGCTGCTGGCCCGGCTCCGGGCGCTGGAGCATGGTCGGCTGCGCCTGCGCGACGGCAACGAGCGTCTTGTCTTCGGCGGCGGACAGCCCGGAACCGAAGCATCCCTCCTGGTGCTGGATCCCGCCTGCTACAGCGAGATCGCGTTTGGTGGTTCGATCGGCGCCGGCGAGTCGTACATGCTCGGCCACCGGACCAGCGACAACCTGACCGCGCTGATGCGGCTGATGCTGCAGAACCGCAGCGCGCTTGATGCGCTGGACACCGGCGTCGCGCGCCTGGCTGCGCCGCTGCGACAATTCGCCCACTGGCTGCACCGCAACACGCGCGCCGGCAGCCGGCGCAACATTGCCGCGCACTACGACCTCGGCAACGACCTGTTCCGGCTGTTCCTCGACGAGTCGATGATGTATTCCTGCGCGTACTTCGAGCGGCCGGACATGACGCTGGCCCAGGCCTCGATTGCCAAGCTCGACCGTGTCTGCCAGAAGCTGGCGCTCGGCCCGGGTGATCACGTACTCGAAATCGGCACAGGCTGGGGCGGCTTTGCGCTGCACGCAGCCGGGCGTTACGGCTGCCGCGTCACCACGACGACCCTGTCGCCCAGCCAGCAGGCGCTCGCCCGGGAACGCGTACAGAGAGCCGGACTTTCCGATCGCGTCACCATCCTGCTCGAGGATTACCGCGACCTGCGGGGAAGCTACGACAAGCTGGTCTCGATCGAGATGATCGAAGCGATTGGCCACCAGTATCTGGGCGAATACTTCCGTTGCTGCGCGGAGCGCCTGCAACCGGGCGGCCGCATGCTGCTGCAGGCGATCACGATCGCCGACCGCCACTATGCCCGTACCCGCGACGAGGTGGACTTCATCAAGCGCCATATCTTCCCCGGCGCCTTCATTCCGGCGATCAGCGCGATGGCGCAGGCCATGGCGGTCGCGAGCGACCTGCGCATCGTGCATCTGGAGGACATCGGACCGCATTACGCGACGACACTCGCCTGCTGGCGCGACAATTTCCTGGCGAACCTTGATCAGGTACGAGCGCTGGGCTATCCCGAAACATTCATCCGGATGTGGGAGTTCTATTTCTGCTATTGCGAGGCGGGTTTCGCCGAGCGGCAGCTCGGAGACGTGCAGATGGTGCTGGCACGTGAGTAGACTCTCACCAGCATAAGATTCCAGGAGCCAGCAAATGGCCGAATCCGGGACCCCCGCGGCAAAAGTCAGCCGAACTGAGCGCGCGCTCGCAGCAGTTGAACGGGTGGGAAACCGCCTCCCCGATCCGGCGATGCTGTTCGTCCTGCTGCTGCTCATCGTGTGGGTGCTGTCCTGGGCCTTGTCGGGTGTCGATTTCGGCCTGACGGATCCCCGCAACGGCGAGCCGCTCCGGGTCATCAATCAGCTCTCCGGCCAGTCGTTCACCGGGTTCCTGACCGTGATGGTCACCAATTTCACGCACTTCCACCCGGTTGGCGTTGTGCTGGTCGCCATGCTCGGTATTGGCGTTGCGGAACACACGGGGTTCATCAATGCCGGCTTGCGCGCCATGCTGGCGGTGACCGCGCGCTGGTTGCTGACGCCCATGGTCATCCTGGTGGGCATCGTCAGTCACACCGCCGTGGACGCAGGCTACGTGCTGGTCATCCCGCTCGGCGGCGTCATTTTCTATGCGGCAGGCCGGCACCCGCTGGCGGGCATTGCGGCGGCCTTTGCCGGCGTGTCCGGCGGTTTTTCCGCCAACTTCGTGCCCTCCTCGCTGGATCCGATGCTGCAGGGCATTTCACAGGCCGGCGCGCAGATTCTGGATCCCTCGGTCACATTGAATCCGCTGAACAACTACTTCTTCACCACCGCGTCGAGCTTCCTGATCATCGGCATCGGCTGGTTCCTCACCGACAAGGTGATCGAGCCGCGCCTGCAGGCGACCCAGGTGGACGGCGACGCTTCGCAGATGCCGACCATGGCCGCGCTCAGCGCGACCGAGAAGCGCGGCCTGCTTGCGGCGGCCGGGGCGATGCTGCTGGCCGGCGTGCTGTTCGTCCTCAC
>JALYJS010000264.1 GCA_030799345.1 Pseudomonadota bacterium
ACGGCCGGTCTCGCGCCAGCCATCACCTCGGGCAACAGGCTCCAGACCGCCAGTGCGAGGCCGGCGGCTGTCGCAAGACTGACGGCTTCACGCAGATTCGGGCGCCCGTGCGCGAGCGCGATGCCGAGCCCGCCCGCCAGCGGGAGGAAAAGGGCAAGCAGGATGAGCGCCTCGGCGGTCACTGCAGGTATCCGGGCAGGGAACGGGCGGCGGCGCGGGCGAGCGCGAGCGGCAGCCCTGGTTGCAACCCGAACCAGACATTCGCGAGTGCCGCCACCCACAGCACCGCGAGCATCGTCGGCGGCGCTTCGCGCGCCGGGCTCTCAGTCGGCGGAGACACACGAAACCACGCGGCCTCGACGACGCGCCACACGTAGAAGACCGCCATCAGCGAACTCACGACAATCACGGCGACCAGCACCACGCCGAGCGCGCCGGCTTCTAGCGCTGCCAGCACCAGATACCATTTGCTGATGAAACCCGCAGTGCCGGGGGTGCCGATCAGACTGAGTGCCGCGACCAGGAACGCGGCCATGGTCCACGGCATGCGCCTGCCGATACCGGCCAGATCATCGATCCGCAGCGATGTGAGCCGCATCGCGAGGCAGGCGACCGCCAGGAACAGGGTACCCTTGGCCAGGGCATGGTTGAACATGTGGACGATCCCGGCGGTGAGCCCGGAAACCGTCATCAGGCTCGCTCCGAGCACGATGTAACCGACCTGGGCAACCGACGAGTAGGCGAGCAGTCGCTTGAGATGCCCCTCGGCCATCGCGACCCCGGAAGCGACCAGCACCGCGAGCACGGCGAGCGGCATGAGAAAACCGGAGAACCCGAGTGCGTGGTCCTCCAGGCTGCCCTGGAACACGATGAAATCGAATCGCAGCAGCACGTAGAGCGAAACCTTGGTTGCGCATGCGGCGATGAATGCGGTCACGATGTGCGGTGCCCAGGCATAGGCATTCGGCAGCCAGACGTGCAGCGGGAAAACGCCCGCCTTAAGCACCAGCCCGAGCGTGATGAAACCGACGGCTGCGAGGATCGGCTTGAGATCGGACACATCCTGGATGCGGGTCGCCATGTCGGCCAGGTTGAGCGTGCCGGTCATCATGTAGATGAGGCCGACGCCGATCAGGTAGAAAGTCGCGCCGATCGTGCCCATGATCAGGTACTTGAACACTGCGGTCAGCGCCCGCGCATCCGAGCCGCCCGCAATCAGGATGTAGATCGCGAGCGACGACACCTCCATGAACACGAAGATGTTGAAAGCGTCCCCGGAGACGACGATGCCGGCGAGGCCGCCGACGGCGAGCAGCCAGGCGGCGTAGAAGAAGGGCCGCCGGTCCTGTGCGATCTCCGCATCGAGGCTCTGCTTGCCGCCGGCCAGCGTGACGAGGGACGCGCCGGTGATGATCAGCAGCAGGAGTGAACTGAATCCGGTGATGCGCAGCTCAATCCCATATGGCGCAGGCCAGGACCCGACGTCGTACGTGAGGGAATCCCCGCCCGTCACCGAAACCGCGAGCAGCAGCGCGATCGCAAACGCGACGGCGCTTGCCAGCGCGGCGAACGCCCAGGCCGGGGACGCACCGCGGAGCAGCGCAGCAACCGGAGCCGCCGCCAGCGGAACGGCGACCGCGAGGACGGGAAGCTGATCCGTCCACATCAGCGATCGCGATCCCGGAGCTGAATCTCGTTCTCCTCGATCGTCCCGTACTCCTCGCGGATCCGGACGGTGATCGCCAGGCCGAGCGCGATCGTCGAGATGCCGACCACGATGGCGGTCAGGATCAGGACATGCGGCAGCGGATTCGAGAATATCTGTGTCTCGCTGCCGTGCTGGATGACGGGCGCGGTGCCGCCCTCGACTTTGCCCATGCTGATGAACAACAGAAACACGGCCGACTGGAATATGGACAGACCGAGCAGTTTCTTGACGAGATTCGGCTTGGCGATCACCGCGTACAGCCCGATCATCAGCAACAGCGCGAATACCCAGTAGTTGTATAGCCCGAGGTATTTCATGCCGCGGGCTCCCGGTCGGCGAACGCGTGGAACGCCGCGACCAGCGTGGCGGCCACCGTGATACCGACCCCGGCTTCGATCAGGTGTATGCCGAGCTGCTGGCCGGTGACCGGGTCTGCGGCCAGCACCGAGTAATCGAGGAAGTTGCCGCCCAGCAGCATGCCGGCGAATCCGACTGCAGAGAAGAGCAGGGCGCCGCCGGCGATCAGGCCGACCAGCACCGAGGTCGGAAGCATGGCCCGCCCGGCCGCTTCGCCCTCGAGCAGCGCATGCAGCACGATGCCGACCGCGATGATCGCTCCGGCCTGAAAACCGCCGCCGGGTCCGTACTCCCCGTGAAACTGCAGGTACAGGCCGAACAGCACGATGAAGGGAATCAGCAGCTGCCCGACGACACGCGGTATCAGGTGATGGCGCAGACCGCCGGTGGCGCGACGCGGGCGCGAGGAGTTCAGGCGGCCACTGGATAAAATCAGCATCACGCCGAATCCCGCGGTCAGGATGACGAGCACCTCGCCGAGCGTGTCGTAGGCGCGGAAGCTTGCGAGCACTGCTGTCACGACATTAGACATCTCCATCAGCACGGGTGTCTGCTCCAGGTACCAGGGCGCAACATGCTGGTGCACCGGCGCCGTGGGATCGCCGAGCCGTGGCTTGTCGAAGGTGGCGAATATCAGCGTGCATGCCGTCAGTGCAATGACGGCGAGCGACAGCCAGGGTCGCCGGGACCGTATCGGCGCCTCGCGCTCCGCGATCAGTGCCAGTGCACCCAGGAACAGGATGGTCGACATCCCCGCGCCGATCGCGGCTTCGGTCAAGGCGACGTCAGCGGCGTCGAGCAGGAAGAACGTGGCCGCCATCAGCAGGCTGAAGATGCTCATCAGCATCACGGCAACGAACAGGTTCGGGGTGACGACGATCGCAATCGCGGTCACCACCAGCAGCGTCAGCAGCACAAAGCCGAATGCCGTGACCATGTTCAGCGTCCGGTCGCGGGCGGTAGATCGGGTGCGTCCGCATCGCGCGACAGGGATGCGGCGTTTGCCAGCGCGTACGACGCCGTCGGACCCGTCATCATGAGGAAGAACAAGATCGTCAGGAGCTTGACTGTCGCCAATGACCAGCCCGACTGCAGCATGATGCCGCTGAGCGTAAGCAAGGTGCCGAGGCTGTCGGTCAGGCTGGCGGCATGCATGCGCGTGTACAGGTCCGGCAGCCGCAATGCACCGAGCCCGCCGAGGAAGACGAAGAAGCCCCCGAGGGCCAGCATCGCGAAGCTGACGATATCGACGATCATGAACGCGATCCGAACTGGCGTTTTTTCTGGAAGAACTCGAGCACCGCCAGCACGCCGACAAAATTAATCAGCGCATAGGCGAGCGCCAGGTCGAGAAAATCCGGCCGGCCGGACAGGAATGCGATGATCGCGACCAGCAGCACGGTCTTCGTGCCGAACATGTTGACCGCAAGCACGCGGTCATACACGGTGGGACCGAGCAATGCCCGCGCCAGCGCAAGCCCCATGGTGACCAGAATGGCGGTCGTCACGACGTAGTACACGACGATCAGTCCTTCGTTACGGCGGCAACGCGCCGACCCATCTCGCCGGATCGCAATTGCTCGGCCTCGGCGCGGGTCAGGCAGTGCACGCGCAGGCGGCCGTCATCGACGTCCAGCGTGATCGTGCCGGGCGTCAGCGTGATGGAATTGGCTAGGAGCGTCTGGCCGAGCGGGCCCGATTTCGTATGGATGTCGATGACCGTCGGGCCGAGCGACTTGTGCGGACGCAGCACCACCGCCGCGACGGCGAGATTCGCCTTGACAATTTCGATCAGCAGCCAGGCCCAGAATTGCGGCAGGCGCGGCAACAGGTGGAGCGAGAATACCGAACGACTGAAGAATCCCATGCGGTGCGCGAGCACGAGCACGAGCAGGCAGGACAGGGCGCCGAGCACGAGGAGGAGCGGCGTGTAAATGCCTGACCACAGCAGCCAGGTGACACC
>JALYJS010000274.1 GCA_030799345.1 Pseudomonadota bacterium
CGATCGATCTTGCCGCCGGACACGCCGCGAATCGCAGCCTGGCTCTGGCCCGGGCCCAGGTTGAGGACGGTGAAGCCGGCGATGTTCCGGGATACGTCCTCAATATTGGATGCGCCCGCCGCAGCCAGTTGTTCGCCCGTGCGGGCACTGATCGAGAAAGGAACGTCCTGGATCGACTCCGCGCGCTTTCGCGCGGTCACCGTGATTTCGCCGAGCGCCGCCGGCTCGTCCTGGGCGCTGGCGCCCTGTTCCTGTGCAGTAGCGCTCTGCGCGAGGACGAGAGCGACCGCAGTTGCAACGAGCGATGCGGGTCGCAGCCGTAGATTCCTGTTCATGATCCTGCCCCTGTCCTGGCCCGTGTTTCCGGGCGATGTTGTGCGCAAGAGTGTGTCTAGATTAAGTAATTACCGCAAGTCCGGCCCAGTTGTTGCGCCATGGCAACAACAAATCGGGCGACTTCGATGGAGCGAAAAATGGTGGGCCCGCTGGGATTTGAACCCAGGACCAAGGGATTCGCGTGGCCCTGCCGTTTCCGGCAGGAGCGGACTATCTCTTCACCCGTCCCCTGGCGGGGGTGTGGGTGCGGGACGCTCGCGCCTGTCATCAAGGGCACTTCGAGCCCTCAGGTAGTCTCTGCACCTTCCGGCGGTGCACCGCCGGCTCGGCTCAGGATTGCCATCAGCCGCCCATGCGCTGGAAGGTTTCCCTGAATTCGTCCCGTCCACCCGGCACCTTCCGGCGCCGGGGCACCTTTTCCGAAGTAAAGATGAGTCCCCTGCTCTAACCACTGAGCTACAGGCCCGACCGGAGTCTATCAAGGACCCGCGCCGGCAGCGCAGGGACGGCCTTCACTCGCGCAGGTATCCCCAGGCATGCAGGCGATCGCTGTCTTCCTCGCTCCAGCGGTCGCCGATGTCCTCGCGGTAGTACATGTTCGGGATCATCACGTTCTTCACGCGGTTGTAGGCCTGCTTCTGCGCGTGACGCATGCTCGGGCCCGTGCCGCAGACGATCAGCACGACGCCCGAAGTCCCGGTCACGAGCCACTCCCCGTTCACCAGCTTCACGTCCTCGAGGTGGAAGCCCTCGCGCGACTTGGTCTTGAACAGGATCACCGCGTCCTTCGAGCTCGTCTCGAATCGCTTCGGGTCTGTGTACGGAAACGGCGGTACGACGACGCGGACGCCAACCTGGAATCCCGTGCGCGCGCGCACGCGCGAGAGCGTGCCGGCCGCGAGTCCCTCCAGCAGTTCGCCCATCGGCGTCAGCAGGCCCTCCTGCTGGATGCTGATGGTCGGGTAGCCGAACCGCGCGGTGAATTCGAGCGGGTAGACGCCGTTCGCGTTGACGATGCAGTTGACGTCGATGTAGCCGACGTAGCCCTCGCGCGCGAGCGCGGGCTCCATCTTGCGCAGCGTCTGGTTGAAGATTTTGTTCGGCTCGCTCCAGAACATCGCCGTGCCCATCTCGCCGGTCGAGGGCCCGATGTCTCCGGGAAACAGCTTCTTGTGCTCGAAGTTGACACAGATGGGATAGACGAACTCGCGCCCGTTGAAGAACGCGCCGGTCGCGACCTCGACGCCGAGGATGCGCTTCTGCAGCTGGAAACTCGGGATCTGGTTCGACCACGCCCGTTTGTAGTCCTCGAGCACCTCGACGACGTCGCGCCCGTCCTCTTCCTCGCCGACGAAGAGCAGGCCCTTCAGGTTCTGCGCCTCGCCGCTCGGCTTGATGACGTAGCGGTTCGGGTTCGCCTTCACGAACGCCGTCGCGTCGTCGAACGACGTGAAATCCTGCTGCGGGATGATGTTGACGCCGGCGGCCTTGAGCTCCGACTGCCCGAATCCGCGCTCGTCCTCGAGGCGATCCGTGTACGGCGTGCCGCCGACGACCCGCTTGCCCTTCTGGCGCAATTCATGCGCCAGCGTGCCGTGGCCGAGCACGTCGTCGAAGACGACGACGTCGGCCCAGTCGAGCTCGGCGCGCCAGTCCGTCGTCTGCGGCACGAAGCCCGCGGTGATTTCGCGTTCCTCGGCGTGCTCGATGTAGTACTTCGCCGCGTGGCCTTCCTTGGTCACCTGCCAGGCGGTGTCACCGATGAGGCCGTCGTAGGAAACGAACAGGAACTTGGATGGCACTCTGGATCTCCCCGGTGCGTGCGCCGCACCCGCAGCGCAAAGTTACACGCGTCGCCGCCCATTAGGAATGGTTCTCATTCGACGCATGCTTGCTGCGGAATTGCCAGAATCGTTGTCCAAGTGCCAGTACCCCGCAAAGTATCCAGGAGCTCCCGATGACCGACGAAAAGCTTTCACGCAGGCAGTTGCTCCAGACCGCGATTGCAGGCCTCGCGGCAGTCCCGGCTGCGGGCCTGTTCTCCGCCGCGGCGAACGCCGAAATGCTGTCCGAGAGCGACCCGGCAGCCAAGTCGCTTGGCTACGTCGCCGATGCCAAAAAGGTGGACCCGAAGACGAACCCGAATTACAAACCCGGGCAGCTCTGCGCGAACTGCATGCAGTACAC
>JALYJS010000504.1 GCA_030799345.1 Pseudomonadota bacterium
CGCCTACAGTGGGCCCGGGGAAGCGACTGGCGGGCCGGAGGAAGGCTTTGCTGGACGCTACCATGTCCGTTACTTCTTCGAGAATGGCGAGTTCTCGGATGAGTACGGCCTCATCATTGAAAAGACGGGGGACTTCTACAACGTATCATGGATCACGGGCGACAAAGTCAGTGCGAGAGGTGTAGGCATGGAAGTTGAGAACGGGCTGGCGATCGGCTGGACCAAGGTCGCAAACTAGTTTTCGCCGATGGCAAAGACCAAAACCAAACCCACCGCCGCGAGCGTCGATGCGTACCTCGCGTCCAGAGCCAGTCCTGAGCAACTGACGGACTGCAAGGCCATCATGGCCATGTGCAAGCGGGTCACGAAGCAGCAGCCAAAGATGTGGGGGCCAAGCATCGTGGGCTATGGCTCGTATACCTACAGGTACGAGAGTGGCCACTCAGGCGACGCATGTCTCACTGGCTTCGCAGTGCGCGGCAAGGAGCTGGTCGTTTACCTCATCGCGGAGAACCCACAGCAACTCAAGCTCCTGGCCAAGCTCGGGAAACACAAGATGGGCAAGGCCTGTCTGTACTTCAAGCGTCTGGCGGACCTCGATGTCAGGATCCTGGAGGCACTCATTGCCGGATCGGTCGCAGAAGTCAAACGCCGCTATCCAAGCACCGGGAACGCCTGACTTTTAACGTCAGGGACTTTTTTTAAGGCGATATTGAATGCCATTACCATACGAAGGCGGATGTCACTGTGGGGCAATTCGATACCAGTGCACCCGCGATCCGGAATCAACGTTTTACTGCCACTGCCGCGATTGTCAGCGGACAACGGGCAGCCCCTTCTCGATGGAACTGATGATCAATCGAGAGGGCTTCCAGATTCAAGGTCCAATGCAGTCGTATGTGGTGACGGGCGACTCCGGCAAGCCAGTCTCCCGCTGGTTCTGCGCCGCCTGTGGGGCAGGTGTCTTCGTTGAATGCGAGGCGGATCCTCAATATATTTTCCTGAAGGTCGGCAGTCTCGACGACGCGAGTTGGGTCGCTCCGCAAATGCACATCTATACGGCGGCCAAACAGCCATGGATGCTCATTCAAGACGGATTGCCACAATACGAAGGTATGCCAGCGACATAGCCTTGAAGGCGGCGAATTCATCGTTGCAGCGACTCATGGGGCGGTCCAATGAAGAAAGCCCTAAGAGTTGTCGTAAACGAGCGGATATGAATTGCCGGCGGAAACAGCGGCAGGCGCTGCTGCATTGCGCGTATGACAGTCGAAGAATCTGATCGGCCGAACCAAGGGGCCCGATGACATCAATTCGCGCGAAATATTGCGCCTGAAAATCGGGGTTTCAGGGGTTCGATTCCGCCCCTAGTCGCTCTTTTCCTTTGTCTTGTGCCACTGCGGCTTGGTGGTGGCCTCACTATTGGTCGCCGCCCCGAACTGTCGCGTCGCGACAACAGATTTGCTCAAAGCACGGCGGCGGCTCCCGGCCAACCGCAACATCTCGGCAACAGCCCCGCAACAAGCTCGTCAAATGGTTGATGTAGCGTGCCGGCATCCACAAAGGGAATTCCATGAAGACCAAGCAAGTACTTTCGATCCCTGTCCGGCGCGCGCTCGGATTCGGACCGCTCATGATGGTGTCGGTGGTCGCGGCCGCCCAGGACGCCGCATCCGCCCGGCCCCAGCTCGATGAGATCGTCGTGTTCGGACGCGGCGAGACCAGGCAAGTGCAGACGGTGAACTCGATTCAGATCGAGCAGCTTCCGCCAGGAACCAGCCCGATCAAGGCCATTGAACGGCTCCCTGGCGTCAACTTCCAGTCAGCCGATCCATTCGGCACCTACGAGTGGTCGACACGCATCTCGGTTCGCGGCTTCAATCAGAACCAAATGGGTTTCACGCTCGATGGCGTACCCCTTGGCGATATGTCGTACGGAAATCACAACGGCTTGCATGCGAGTCGCGCAGTATCCAGCGAGAATGTCGGAAGTGTGGTGCTTTCTCAGGGTTCCGGAGCCCTGGACACCGCGTCGACCAGCAATCTCGGCGGCACGGTCGAGTTCCTCACAGCCGATCCGAAGAAAGATTTTGGCGCGCGCACCGCCCTTAGCGCGGGAAGCGACGATGCATTGCGCGCGTTCATTCGCATCGACTCCGGCGAGTTCGCCACCGGAACGCGCGTCTATGTCAGCTACACCGATCAACAGACGGACAAATGGAAGGGCGGCGGCGAACAGGAGCAGCAGCAGGCCAATTTCAAGCTCGTGCAGCCGATCGGCAGCGCGGAGCTGACCGCCTTTTATTCCTGGTCGGATCGCGCCGAGCAGGATTATCAGGATCTATCACTCGACATGATCGACCGGCTTGGCGGCAACAATGACAATTTCTTTCCGGACTGGGGCGGTGCGATTGCGGCCGCCAACGCTTGCGCAGCCGCCGCATTCAGCGCTCCGGTCTGCGACGACCAGTATTGGAATGCCTCGGGCCTGCGGGAAGACACGCTTGGTTACCTTGACCTCGCGGTACCGATCGGCGATTTCCTCGCCTTGGATATCAAGGGCTATCTTCACGAAAACGAAGGCATGGGATTGTGGGGAACGCCTTACGTGCCGACGCCCGGCGGCGCACCGCTTTCGATTCGCACTACTGAGTACGACATCGATCGCACTGGCGTAATCACGGCGCTGACGGCCACGATCGGCGATCATGAATTGAATGGCGGCGTCTGGTACGAGGACAACGACTTCAACCAGGCTCGCCGCTTCTACGGCGAGCCGAATCTAACGGGCCCGACGCGCTCGTTCCTCGACTTCCAGCGTGACCCGTTTTTCACGCAATGGGAGTACGAGTTCAACACCAAGACCACGCAGTGGCACCTGCAGGACACCTGGTCCATTAACGATGCGTTCAAGCTGAACTTCGGATTTAAATCCATCAAAGTTGAGAACGAAGGCGTGCCGATCATTGCCACCGGCAACGCCATCAACGTTGCGAGTGCGATCGAAGCCGAGGAAACCTTTCTGCCGCAGGCGGGATTCACCTGGGCACTGTCGGAAACAAACGAGATCTTCGGCTCCTATGCCGAGAACATGCGCGCATTCGTGTCGGCAGCGACTTCAGGGCCCTTCAGCACGACGCAGGATGGTTTCGATGCAATCGTGGACACGCTCGACCCCGAGACTTCGCAGACGGTTGAACTGGGGTGGCGGTTCCGCAATCACAGTTTCCAAGGGGTGCTCGCGGCCTATTACGTGACTTTCGACGACCGGTTGCTCGGCATTTCACTCGGTTCGAGCATTGTCGGCTCGCCTTCGGCACTTGCGAACGTCGGCGAAGTGAAGACGACTGGCTTCGAGGCGGGCTTGCTGTGGGAGCCCATCCAGAACTGGAGCGTGTTCGGAAGCTACAGCTACACCGACTCCACGTACGAAGACGACGTGGTCGCTGGCGACGGCACCGTGACGTTGACCGCCGGCAATACCGTGGTTGATACACCGGAGAACATGCTCAAAGGCGAAATCGCGTACGACAATGGTCAGTTGTTTGCCCGCCTCGGATTTGACTACATCGACAAGCGCTACTTCACCTACCTCAACGACCAGGAGGTGGATTCGAGGACGCTCCTTGACCTTAGCCTGGGTTACCGCCTGCGCGACTTCGGCATCGTGGACCAGCTTACGCTGCAGTTGAACGCCACTAACCTGACCGACGAAGAGTACATCTCGACCGTGGGTTCCGGAGGATTCGGCAACTCGGGGGATCGGCAGACTCTCCTGACCGGTGCGCCACGCCAGTACTTCCTGATGCTCGACGCGCGCTTCTGAGGGTGGGCGGATTCGATCCCGCGAGGCGCCGCTGGCTGCAGCAGTCGCTGGTCGCGAGCGGCGCTGTGCTTGCGGCAGGGTTACCCCGCCTTGCGCCGGGCGGCAGTCTGGGTGGCGATCGGCCGCTTACGCGGATCGCATTTGGCTCCTGCTGCAAGCAGACCAGCCCGCAGCCGATCTGGAAGGCCATTAACGCTCTGGAACCTGAGCTCTTCCTGTTCCTGGGAGACAACGTGTACGGGGACACGCGCGATATGGCCGTGCTGCAGGCGCAGTACGACCTGCTCGGCGCGAATCCAGGCTTCCAGACCTTGCGTGATCGCACGCGCGTGCTCGCGACCTGGGACGATCATGATTTCGGCGAGAACGACGCCGGTGCCGACTATCCGATGAAGGAAGAGTCGAGGCGCATTTTCTGTGATTTCTGGGGTGAGGCTCCGCAATCGCCGCGGCGCATGCGCGACGGAATCTACGAGTCCTACGTGATCGGGCCCGAAGGCCGCCGCGTACAGCTCATTTTCCCGGATTTACGCTTCAACCGGACGCCGCTCCGAGAACGCGACCTGGCGGGGACGGACTACGAAGCCTGGGCCAAGGCGCTCGAGGCCGCCGACCGTCCCGTGCCCGGACCCTACGAGCGGAACCCGGGGCCGGGCCCGACGATGCTTGGCGAAAACCAGTGGCGATGGCTCGAAGAACAGCTCGCCGTGCCGGCCGACGTGCGGATGTTCTGTTCCAGCCTCCAGGTGGTTGCTGACTTTCCCGGGTGGGAAGCCTGGGCCAACTACACGCGCGACCAGCAGCGATTGTTCGAAGCCATTCGGCGCAACAGCGCAGACGGCCTTTTCTGCATCAGCGGTGACACGCACTACGGTGAGCTTTCAATGCTCGATGTCAATGTCCCGTATCCGGTCTGGGACCTGACTTCGAGCGGCCTCACCGAGGTCTGGCCAGTCGTTCCGCCAAACGGCCTCCGCATCGGGCCAGTTCTTCAGCAGGCAAACTTCGGCCTGATACAGATCGACTGGGCTCACGCGGCGCCTCGTGTTTCGCTCCAGTTGCGCGATGTCCGGGGTGCGATACGCCTCGAGCAGCAGCTAGACTTGCACACGCTGAAATCCGCCGTCTGAGGCCGGCACTTTGGCGCTTCCAGCGGCTGCGTTCGCGGCGTACGCTGCGAGCGCAACCATTACGCCAAGCGAAAGTTATTCGTGTGGAGCCAGTGCGGCACTACCGCATAATTGCGGGAGGGGTTTTATTGGCAGGAAGATATTAATGGCTGAGGAATCCAGCGATTCACGACGGAAAAGCCGGCGATTTCCAACGCGTCGCGCAGGCGACGTGCGCGGGCAGTCAGAATGAACCGGCTGACTTACTCCTGGTACCTCAGTGAGGATCGCGAACGGTGTCGACTCATCGAGATCTACGCGGATGGTCAGGCTGCCTTCGGTATCGCGTCAAATCATCGGCCTCGTCCGCACAGGCCGGCGCCTTCTACGAGCAGCTTGCTCATCCGCATTGGGCGCCGCCGGGATGGCTGTTTGCGCCCGTGTGGTCGGTACTCTATGCCCTGATGGGCTTCGCGGCCTGGCTCGTGTGGCGAGACCACGGGTTCAGGGTAGGCGGAACTGCGCTGACGCTCTTCATCGTCCAGCTCGGTGCCAATGCACTCTGGACCTGGGTTTTCTTTGCGTGGGAACTCGGCGCCCTGGCATTCGCCGAGATCATGGTTCTGTGGTGCCTCATTGTTGCCACAGCCGCTTCGTTCCGGCGACTCAACGTCCTTGCCGCGGTATTGCTGCTCCCCTATCTGGCCTGGGTAACGTTTGCATCCGCACTCACATTTTCCATCTGGCAGCTCAATCCTGACTTACTGTAAGCGATTACCGCCATGAACAGACACCCCATCAAGGTTTGGCACGATCTGGTGTGCTCGCTGAATCCCGCGGGCCTGGATGATTTACTCGGCGAGAACGCCGTGTTCGTCTCCCCGATCGTGCACACGCCACAGCGGGGCAAGGCGATTGTTAAGGCCTATCTGTCAGCAGCGTTCGAGGTCGTCTTCAACCCGACTTTCCGCTACGTTCGCGAGATAATCGGACCATCGGATGCGATGCTCGAGTTCGAGTCCGAGATTGACGGGGTCGTGGTGAATGGCGTCGATATCATCCGGTGGGACGCCGACGGGAAGATCGTCGAATTCAAGGTCATGATCAGGCCACTGAAGGCGATCAACCTGATCCATGAGCGCATGGGTGCGGCACTCGCGACTCAAGTCGCTTCATGAAAACGGTATTCGAGCCATCCAATGCCCTGGAAGGCCACATGCTCCAGGATCTCCTGCAGCAACGCGGAATTTCGTCCCGGCTCGACGGAGCACAGTTACAGGGAGGCGTGGGAGAGCTACCGGCTGCGGGCTTCGTTCGGCTCGTCGTGGACGATGAGGATTACGAATCAGCGCGAGCGGTTGTTGACGATTGGGAGTCGGCCGCTGGCCCCGTTCCCGTTCCCGCGCCGCCAGCTCCGGCACGTAGAAGCCTTGTTGCCGCATTGGCAGGCGTGGTGCTCGGCGTCGCGGGTGCCTATTTTTTCTTCGGGGCTCCGGTTTCCGTCGACCGGTCGGACGCTGTCGGTGATTACGAGCAGGGTGTCTTGACCCGGATCGAGTACTTTCATTCAGAATCCTCGTCGCCAACCCGCATCGAGTACTTCGAATTTGGCAAGCTGAAAACCGCTGAAATCGACACGAACCGGGATGGACGACTGGATCTGCGTCACCAGTACTCGGACCGGGCGGAGCTTGTCCACACCGAAACAATCCCGTAGAACGTGCCGGAGCCATGAAACGCATTTCATTTCGGCTGGTGCTT
>JALYJS010000291.1 GCA_030799345.1 Pseudomonadota bacterium
GAGCATCACCGGCTGTATCGGCGTCGCGGAATCGGCAAGCGGCAGGCCGGCCGACGAGGCGCGCCCGCGGAACCGGCGAGTCAACGCCAGCACATGCTCGCGCCGCCAGGATTCCTCGATGGATACCGCCAGCGCCGCGCGGGTGGCCGCGGCGACAGCCGCAGGCAATGCAGTCGTATAGATGTAGGTGCGCGCGCGCTGCACCAGCGTGTCGATCAGCTCCTCGCTGCCCGCAACGAATGCGCCGAAGCTGCCGAATGCCTTGCCGAGCGTGCCGACGAGCGCCGGCACATCATCTGCCGACAGGCCGAAATGTTCGAGCGAGCCGCGCCCGGTGGCGCCGATCACGCCGAGCCCGTGCGCATCGTCCACGGCGAGGAAAGCACCGTGCCGGCGGCACACCGCCGCGAGCGCCGGCAGCGGTGCGAGATCGCCGTCCATGCTGAACACGCCGTCGGTCAGCACGACGGCGGGTCCCGATGCGACCGCGCCGAGTTGCCGGTCGAGGGCGCCCACATCGCCGTGCGGGTAGTGATGCAGCGCAGCGCCCGACATCCGCCCGCCGTCGATCAGTGAGGCGTGATTGAGCCGGTCACCGAAGACTGTGCCATCGCGCCGCACCAGCGCACCGACCAGGCCCAGATTCGCCATGTATCCCGTCGAGAACACGAGCGCGCGCTCGCGCCCGGTCCACGCGGCGAGCTCACGCTCCAGCGCTTCGTGTTCGGACTGGTGTCCCGTGATCAGGTGCGAGGCGCGCGCGCCGACGCCGTGTTCGCGCGCCGCGCCGATGAGAGACTCGACGACGCGCGGATGCGTGGAGAGGCCGAGATAGTCGTTGCTGCAGAAATCGACGCAGGCGCGGCCGTCGAGCTCGATGTCGGCGGCGCCATCGCCGGCATGCTCCGCCAGGCGCCGTCGCCGTCGCAGGCCGCGCGCATCGAGATCCGCGAGCAGGGGCCCGAACTCGATCCGCGCGATCGGCACGCGCGTCAGCCTGCCGCGGCGGCGGGCTCGGGCCGGATGCCGAGACGACCGAACAGCGCCTGGTCGCTCGCCGTGTCCGGGTTGCCGGTGGTCAGCAGCTTCTCGCCGTAGAAAATCGAATTCGCGCCAGCCAGGAAGCAGAGTGCCTGCAGTTCGTCGCTCATCTGCGCACGGCCGGCGGATAGCCGGACATGCGAGCGCGGCATCAGGATGCGCGCGAGCGCGATGATGCGGACGAACTCGATCGGATCGAGCGGTGCAATGCCCGCGAGTGGCGTGCCTTCGACCTGCACGAGATTGTTGACGGGAACGCTTTCGGGGTGCGGGTCGAGCGTCGCGAGCGTGTGCAGCAGCGCGACCCGGTCCTCGGCACCTTCGCCCATACCAAGAATGCCGCCGCAGCAGACATGAATGCCGGCGTCGCGCACCGCAGCCAGCGTGTCGAGCCGGTCCTGGTAGGTCCGCGTCGTGATGACCTCGCCATAGAACGCCGCCGACGTATCGAGATTGTGGTTGTAGTAGTCGAGGCCCGCCTCGGCGAGGCGTGTCGCCTGGGATGGCCTCAGCATGCCGAGCGTCGCGCAGGTCTCGAGCCCGAGCTCGCGCACGCCGCGCACCATCTCGGCGACCGTCTCGAGATCGCGATCCTTCGGGCTGCGCCAAGCCGCGCCCATGCAGAAGCGGGTGGCGCCGCTGTCGCGGGCCGCGCGCGCGCGCGCGATCACCGCGGCGGGATCCATCAGCGCCTCGCGCTCGACGCTCGTGTCGAAACGGATGCTCTGCGGGCAATAGGCGCAGTCCTCCGGGCAGGCGCCGGTCTTGATGGAGAGCAGGGTCGAGACCTGGACCTGGTTCGGATCGAAGTGGCGCCGGTGCGCGGACTGTGCGTGATGAATCAGGTCACTGAAGGGAAGCCGGTGCAGCGCGCGCACTTCCTCGAGCGTCCAGTCGCTGCGCACGTCGCCGAACTGCATTGCCGTTGCTGCCATGCGCATTGCTCCCCGAACCGCCGGATTAAGAGGCCAACCACGCCGTAAAAACCGCTGCAGTCTGGCGCGGTGACGCAGTATTGGAATGGCCCCGTGGACTGTCAACCTGGCCGCCTGTGGCAGGTTTACGGCGCTGCCAGGTCATTGATTCACAGACTTTTTCCGGCGACGTGCTGGCTGTGCCTCGAGCCCGGTCAGGCCCCTGCGCTCGATCTTTGCAGGGGCTGCGAGGAGGACTTGCCGCGCAATGGTCTCGCCTGCCCGGTATGCGCAAGGCCGCTGCCGGATCGGGCCGCAGGCTGTCCCGGTTGCGGTGCCGGCGCGCCGCGCGGTTTCGACTGCGCATTCGTGCCCTATCGCTATGAATTCCCGCTGGTCGAACTGATCCATGGCCTGAAGTACGGCGGCCAGATTGCGACAGCACGGATACTCGGCACGGTGCTCGGCCGGCGCATCGCGGAGCGGGGGCGGCCGGCGGTCGATGCGATCGTGCCAGTGCCCCTGTTCGCACAGCGCGAAGCGCGCCGCGGCTTCAACCAGGCGCAGGAAATCGCGGTGTTCGCTTCCGCGCCGTTGCGGCTACCGGTCATGACACAGCTGGCACGCCGCGTGCGCGACACGGCGCCGCAGGCGCAGTTGCCGGCGGCCGAACGCCGCGACAACCTGAAGGATGCATTCGTGCTCCGGGGCACGCCGCCGCCACGCGTCGCCATCGTGGACGACGTGCTGACGACCGGCGCGACGGTCGAGTCGCTCGCGCAAGTTCTGCGCGCGGGTGGCTGCCGGCGCATCGAAGTCTGGGCGGTGGCCCGGGCGGGCTGACTATTTTTTCCTGGCGCCGCGGACGATGAGCAGCACGATGACGATCAGCAGCACGGCGAACAGCAGGAATCGCACGATTCACCCCCGGTACAGATAGTCGAGCGCCAGGCCGATGAAGACGACCATCCCGACGTAGTGATTGTTGTTGAATGCGCGGAAGCAGGCATCGGTCTCCCGCTTCCGGATCAGCCAGAGCTGATGAGCGAACAGCACGGCGGCCGCGACCAGGCCCGCTCGATACCAGGCGCCCAGTTTCACCTCATCGCCCGCGAGCCAGAGCGCGAACAGCGTCATGGCCTGCATCGCCGCGATGATGACCCGGTCGGCGTCGCCGAACAGAATCGCGGTCGACTTGATGCCGATCCGCCGGTCGTCGTCCCGGTCGACCATCGCATACATCGTGTCGTAGACGGCGGCCCACAGGACGACCGCGATCAGAAGCAGCCACGCGATGCGCGGCACCTCCCCGGTTAATGCGGCGAATGCCATCGGAATGGACCAGCCGAAGGCCACGCCCAGGTAGAACTGCGGCAGGTGCACGAAGCGCTTGAGCCAGGGATACGTCACCGTCAGCACGCCGCCTGCGACCGCATACAACCGCGCGAGCGGTTCGAGCTGCATCGCGAGCCACACCGCGACCAGACCGAGCGCGGCGAACAGCAGCAGCGCCTCGGCGGGCACGACGCGTTTCGCCGCAAGCGGACGGTCGCGGGTGCGTCGCACGGCGGGATCGAAGTCGCGGTCGGCGTAATCGTTGATCACGCAGCCGGCCGAGCGCATCACCAGTACGCCGGCGAGGAAAATCAGCAGCAGCCGCGCATCCGGCCGCCCGTCGCCGGCGATCCAGAGCGCCCACAGCGTCGGCCACATCAGGAGCCAGATGCCGATCGGACGGTGCAGGCGCATCAGCAGCGCGTACTCGCGCAGGCTGCCGCCGACCGAGAGCGCGGCGTCGCGCAGCACATTCGGTTTCCAGACCGGCTTGTAGTGCGGATCGGCCTTGCGCTTGCGCGGCGGCGCCTGTTCCAGCCGTGCCCTCACGAATGCGACTCAGGCAGGAAGACTTCCTGCACCAGCAGCCGGTCGCCGTCGATCGCAAACCACGAGCGCCGCGCCCACAGCAAAAGCGGCGGGTCGGGCCGGTCGCGCAGCGCGCGCTGGTAAAGGCGGTCGCCGGGCGCGAGCCGCGCGAACTCGAGGGCGCCGCGGGCGATGCCCGGTACGGCGGCGAGC
>JALYJS010000296.1 GCA_030799345.1 Pseudomonadota bacterium
TGATCGAGATGGGCATCCTGGACCCGACCAAGGTCACGCGCCTGGCGCTCCAGAACGCCGCATCCGTCGCTGGCCTCCTGCTCACCACCGAGGTGATGGTGGCCGAGGCTCCGAAGGAGGAGCACGACCATCCGCCGATGGGTGGCGGCGGCATGGGTGGCATGGGCGGCATGGACATGTAAAGCCGCTGGGCTTTACGGTTCGAACGAAGGGCCCGGGAGGCGACTCCCGGGCTTTTTTATTGCGACCGCGGCTGGGTCGTGCGCGATAATCGGCCGAACGGGAGGAACCCATGCGTCACGTTGTTGCGCTGATCATTGCCATCAGTTACCTGACGTCTCAGGCAGCCGTTTCCCAGACGGCTGTTCGTGCCTGTGCAGTACTGACCAGGGACCTTGTCGCCCCATTCACGGAGAACGAGAAAATACTGGACTTGATCCCGCCGCAAGAAGAGGCACTCGGAACGTCGGGCACTGCATGTGATTACGGCGCCGTCCGGCTGCAGTTGTTTCCGGGCCGTGGCGGGAAACGCACATTTTCTGCCGAGGACCTCCAGCCGGTCTCCGGAGTCGGAGAGGGCGGGTACTTCCGCAGCAACCGGGACCTTTATGCAGAGCTGATGGTTGGACGGGCAAGCACTCGCTCGATCTCCAGGTGAGTGTGCCGTCAGGACGCACCGCCCTGGCCATCAAGCCCGACGTCGTCGCCCTCGCCAACGCCATCATCGCGAAGCTTCCCTGAAGCGATCTGACGAAGCCTGGGGGCGGGACTCGTCTTAGCGCATCTCGGTCTCGACCAGCACGCCGGCATCCAGCAGGCGCTGGAGATCGCCCTGCAAAGCCTGCCGGTCGACGTGCGGCTGGCGTGCAATCGCATCCTCCAGCGAGAACAAGCGTTGCTGCAGCATCCACTCAATGGTCGGCCAGGTCGCACCGAGCGCGATCTCGCCGCCTTCGAAGGCCACCGCGTACCCGTTGTCGCGGCGCACGACCCGCGCCTTCTGCGCGGTCGAATACCACGCCGGCTTGGGCTGCGCCGGCAGCTGGTAGTCGGCGGCAGTGCCGGCGAGGTCGCGCTGGCTGTTCAGCACGTCCAGCGCGAAGGCGGGTGACGTCATCACCGCCCGTATCCTGTTGCTGAGCGCTTCAAGGCGTTCCTGCAACGCCACGCCGCTGCGGGCGTCCGGCACATACGCCCGGAACTCGCTCTCCGGCGTCAAGGCTTTCTCCAGCAGCTTGAACAGCGCAAGCCCGGTCGCGGGCGAGACGCCGAATGTCACGTGCAGCGATGCCTCGGAGCCCGTGAGCGCGTCGTGATACTGCCCACGCGGCAGGTAGAGGACGTCGCCGGGTTTCATCTCCGCCTCAAACAGCAGCTTGCCGCGGGTCGCGATCAGGAATTTCTCGCCTTCGTCGCCGGGCGGCACCGGCGCCACGGGCGCATCCGCGCGCGCCTCGTAGATGCGCCAGGACTTTCGTCCCTCAGCCTGGACCGCGAAGACATCGTGCAGGTCGAAGTGTGTCTGGAAGGCCTGCACGCCCTTGAAGGAACAGTAGACATTCGCGAACGTGCGGGCTGCGAACTCCAGGGCGAGCATGCGGGCGACGGCGCCCACCGGCGGGCAGACGCGATGCAGGTGATTCGCGACGAGGCTCGCACCCAGCCCGATCAGAGCCTTTGCCTTGGCGGGATTGACCGGTGCGCTGCTGCCCGGACGAAGGTCGGTCGTGTCGCAGTAGTTTTCGCGGAGCGCGGCACGGCTCCGGAAATAAATCTTGAGCGAGTCTTCGGTCCAGTACGGCGTCAGCGCCAGCACTTCGTTGAAACGCGACCACGGGAGCAGGCCGGCGCGTACGGCGGCGGCGCCCTGGATATGCACCGGACGCTTGCCGTAGTACTGCGAGCGGAACGTGCCGGCATCGAGCGGCGCGATGAATTCTGCGAAATTCATTGAGATTAGACGGTAGCATGCCACATGCATGCAGCGCAGGGGGGCTGGCTTCCGGTGCGGGCGGCCCTGCATCCAACGGGCCTGTTCATCGCATCGCGCGAGATTGCGCCGGGCGAATTGCAGGATCCCTTCATGCAGGAAACCGTCGTACGCGTTGCCGCCCCCGAGAGGATCGATCAGGTCGAGCGTGCGCTCGTTGGCGGCGCGCCAGGCGTGGTGCCCGCGGGGCTCGTGTTCCACGTGTCGCGCTGCGGTTCGACCCTCGTCACGCAAATGCTGAAGCAACACGGCAATCTCGTCGTGTATGCGGAACCCCTGCCTTTCAACGAGTTGCTGTTGCCGCCGCATGCCTGGCCGCGCCGGGAACTGGTCGGCGCGATCCGTTCGCTGGGCCACGCGTTCGCACGCCATGCGGGCCGGCCCTTCGTCCTGAAGTTCACGAGCTGGAACACGATTTTCTGCGACATCGTGGCCCAGGCTTTTCCGTCATCGCCGTGGATCCTCTGCGTCCGCGATCCCGTCGAAGTCGGCGTTTCGCTGCTCGAGCGGCCGCCCGGCTGGCTCGGGCTCGTGGATGCCGGCCGGCAGGCGGCTACACCGGAGGAAAAAGTCGCACAAGTCCTTGGCGCATTCTGCGATTCAGCGGCCCGGCTCGATGCCGCCCGCGGCAGGCTCGTCAGATACGAGTCGCTACCCGGAGCCGTGTGGGATATCGTCGCACCGCACTTCTCACTCGCGATCGACGCAGCGGGACGGCAGCGGATGCAGGAGATTGCAGGCGTGCAGTCAAAATCGCCGCTCGGAACACAGGCGGAGTTCGTGGCCGATGCCGCGGCAAAGCAGGCGGCGGCATCCGCGTCGCTCCGGCGGGCCATCGATGCGCTGGCCCGGCCGAAGCTGGCAATGCTCGAAAAAATCCATGCAGGAGCGTCAAGATGAGAATCGTTTTCTGGATCAGTCTGCTGGCCCTGCTGGCATTCCCGGTCGCGCAGGCCGAACCGGTCCCGGCGGAATCACCGAAAGCGGTGCTGGTGACCGGCGCCAGCACCGGTATAGGCCGCAAGATCACCGAACGGCTCGCCGCAGACGGCTACTTCGTTTATGCCGGAGCGCGCAAGGACAGTGACCTCGCCGAACTAAACGCCATCGAGAACGTGCAGGCGCTCCGGCTCGACGTCACAAAGCCCGAAGAGATCGCCGCAGCAGTCGAGGCCGTCACGGCGGCCGGGCGCGGCCTTCATGGCCTCGTCAACAATGCGGGGGTCGCGATCACGGGGCCTTTCTCCGACACGTCGGAAGAAGACTTCGATTTCGTCATGCAGGTGAATGTCTACGGTCCTTATCGCGTGACGAAGGCATTCACACCGCTGATCGTCGCCGGCAAAGGCCGGATCACGACCATCAGTTCGATATCCGGAATCCTGTCGGCGCGCGACCTGGGCGTCTACAGCATGAGCAAGCACGCGGTCGAGGCTTTCGCGGATTCGCTGGCGTTGCAGATGGAGCCGCAGGGCGTCAAGGTCAGCCTGGTCGAGCCCGGCAACTATAACTCGGAGATCGGCAACACCGCCGCCATGCGCTCCGGCGTGTCGCGCCTGACCGACCGTTCGGTGTACAAATCGCCGGACGAAGTCGCGGCAGCGGTGAAGCTCGCGCTGTTCGAGCCCGAACCAAAGCGGCGGTACCTGGTGGTGCCGAACGCGTACGAAGGCGAGATCACCATCCGGAAAGCCGTCCAGGAACTCGTGGAGCTGAACGAGGGCCACGCGTATACCTACGAGCGCGATGCGCTGGTCCGGATGCTCGACGAGGCGTTGGCAAAGGCGCGGCCCGCGGTACCGGCGGCACCGCTATGAACGGCTCCCAATCACCGTAGTGACGGCGACGTCGGCCGTCACATTGCCGATCGTGCGGAAGATGTCGGGGATCGTTTCCACCGCGATCAGGAGCGCAAGCAACTCGATGGGAACACCCATCGCCAGGCAGATCGGCGCCATCATCGCGAAGAACGTCACGGCACTCGCGATGCCGACTGCGGCGACCGACACGATCGCCGCGACCACGACGCCCGCGGCAAGTTGCCAGAAAGACAGATCGATGCCATGGAGGCCGGCGAGGTAGATCGCGACGGCCATGTTGCCCGCCGGGCTCGTGAAGCGAAACAGCGACACCGCCAGCGGCAGCGTGATGCCGACGACCTGTGGCGGCTGCGCGAGCGGGCCGCGGGCAGCCTCGATCATGGCAGGCAGGGAGGCCAGAGACGACTGCGTGCTGATCGCGACGCTCTGCGCCGGAATCATGGCGCGCGCGAAGGTGGCGAGGCGGATGCGTCCGCCATAGATGGCGAGCGGGTACGCGAGCAGGGTGATCACGATCAGCGCCAGCGATACGATCGCGACGTAGTGCGCGAATGCGCCGAGCGAATCGAATCCGGTCCGCGCCCCGACGACGAAAGCCAATGCGAACACGCCGATCGGCGCGACCAGCAGTACCCAGCCTACGATCACGAGCATGGCTTCCGCGATGGCCTCGAAGAACGTCCGCAGGCCAAGCTGCCGCGCGGGCTCGATGCGCGTGATCGCAAATCCCAAGATCAGCGCGAAAACGGCGAGCGCGAGCATCGCGTCGCCGGCGGCGGCCTCGATCACATTCGGTGCAACGAAGGACCGGAT
>JALYJS010000299.1 GCA_030799345.1 Pseudomonadota bacterium
GTCCACGTAGAGTACGGCCGGCGTTTCGGCCGTCTCCGGCACCACTTCGTGGGCGCTCCAGATCTTCTCGAATAGCGTTCGGCGGGTCATGCGGATGGCCAGTGTACCGGGCGCTGCGTGTATACCGTCATCCCCTGAAACCCCAATATTGCGGGTGCATTGAGCCAGAGAGTATGATCCGGGCGCCTCTTTTGTATACAACGATGGGGGATTCCATGCCGCACTTCGCCCGACCGACGACGGTTCTTGGCCTCGCCATCGCGAGCGTGCTGGCTGCCGGCAGCGCCACCGCGCAATCCGCCCTGCCGGAGGTCGTCGTCACGGCCCGCCAGCCTGCCGAGAGAATCGAGGACGTGCCGGTCACGGTCCAGGCCTTCACCGAGGCGGAGATCACCTCGGCCGGCATCGAGCGGCCGCAGGACTTCATCGCGCTGACGCCGGGTGTCGCGCAGGTGCAGACCGCCGAGGCCGGCGATCTGCAGGTCGTGATCCGCGGCATCAACACGGGCCGCGATGCGGAAACGAATTTCGCGCTGGTCGTGGACGGCGTGCTGCAGACCAATCCGAATGCGCTCAATCAGGAGTTGTCGAACGTCACGCAGATCGAGGTGCTGAAGGGACCGCAGGGTGCGCTCTACGGCCGCAACGCGCTCGCCGGCGCGATCATCCTGACGACCCGCAAGCCAGGCGACACCGCCGAGTTTGACGTCGGCGCGGGTTACGGCAGCGACAACAGCTACAAGGGCAACCTCTACATGAGCGGGCCGCTCGGCGACACCGTTCGCGGCAGCTTCTCCGCCTATACGCGCAGCACCGACGGCCAGTGGAACAACACGCTGCTCGGTTGCGACGACTGCATCGACTACTTCGAGGAATCCGGAGCCACCGGGCGGCTGACATTCGAGGCCATGAACGGCAGCATCGACGTGAAGGCCAAGTACTCGCAGATCGAATCCGGCGCCATCAACTTCAACGCCGCGGTGTCCTTCTTCGAGGCGGCGACCATCTTCGGCGCCCCGCCCTTCGACGAGGATCCGAACGATCACTCCTTTTTCTATACCAACAACGTCATTCCGCAGAACGAGCAGGAGAACAAGAACTTCTCGATCAAGGGTGACTGGGAGATCGGCGTCGGCGAGCTGACCGCCGTGCTCGCCTGGAACGACCAGACCAACTTCTTCCTCACCGATGGCGCGAGCGACGCGTTCTATCTGTACGCGCTGACGCCGTCGTGTTCGGAATCGTTCGCGGCGCGGCTCGGCGACACGCCGCTGCCGGCGCCGTTCAACTACGGCAATCCGCCGGGAACGATCATCAGCTTCACGCCCTACGCCTCGTCGTTCCAGCCGCCCTACGGCCCGACCACCTGCGGCGGCTATCAGTACCAGCAGCGCGACCAGGAAGACGCGAGCCTCGAACTGCGCGTGACGTCGCCGGGCGATCAGCGCACGCGCTGGGTCGCGGGCGTGTACTTCGCCGACATCGAGCGCCATGTCGTCGTGTCGCAGGGCTCCGACCAGACCGGCGCGTCCTTGCAGCAGAACTTCCTGACGCAGGGGTTCGTGCCGACCGGCGGGCCGAATCCGACCGACCTGCTGTATGACGACACCTTCAACAGCACGGTGTATGCGGGCTTCGGCCAGATCGCTTACGACCTGTCCGACGGCGTCGAGCTCGCGCTCGCGCTGCGCTACGACTCGGAGAAGCGCGAAGTGGACAACAACGTACCGACCGGCGCGGACTCCCTCGCGCAGACGCCGCTGTTCGCGGCGATCTACGGACCGACCCCGTTCATCAATCCCGCATACACGGTGAATCCGGCGTTCGCGACTTCCGGCATCCCGAGCCGCTCGGAAACCTACGACCAGTTCCAGCCGAAAGTCTCGCTGAACTGGAAGTTGACCGACGATACATCTTTCTATGCCTCGTACGGTTACGGGTTCCGCAGCGGCGGATTCAATTCCTCCGGCAGCGAAGCCACGGTCAACGTGTTCTATGGCGGGCTTTGCCTCGGTCCGAGCACGCCCTTCGATACCGGTCTCGGTTTCGATGTGCCGCTCGGCCTGCCGGCCTGCACGCCGGATTCGACCCGCAACCTCACCGAGGTCGGCGACGACTACCGCAAGGAGGTCTCCAAGGCCGCAGAGATCGGCTTCAAGTCGAACCTGATGGATCGCACGCTGTCGCTCAATGGCGCGCTCTATTACACCGAAGTCGACGACATGCAGTTCTTCAACTTCTTCGCGGGACCGTTCGGGCTGCTGCGGGCCGTGACCAACCTCGACGAAGTGACGATCCAGGGCGCCGAGTTCGACTTCCGCTGGCGCGCGACCGACAACTTCTCCGTGTTCGGCGGCATCGGCTTCACCGACGGCGAGATCGACCGTTACGACGGGCGCCCGTACACCGCCGGCAACAAGCTGCCGTACTCGCCGGAATACACCGGCAACCTGGGGGCGGAACTCGTCATGCCCATGGGCGGGTCGGGGCTCGAGCTGGTGGCGCGCGTGGACGGCAGCTTCGTCGGCGAGA
>JALYJS010000305.1 GCA_030799345.1 Pseudomonadota bacterium
ATGACGATCAGCAACGTCGCCGCGACGATGCTCCAGTATCTCGGCCTCGACTACCGCCAGTTCAATCCCGAGGCCGGTGCTCCGATTCCCGGGAGTTTCGCGCCGCGCCAGCCGTGAATCCGGATACAAGCACGCGCAGCAGATGCCAGAAGTTGTTCGCCGTCCAGTAAAGCACCATCGCCGCCGGGAACGTGTAGAGCAGTACGAAGAAGACGCCCGCCAAGGCATACAGGCGCAGGCGTTCCCCCTGACGTAACCCGGGCGCGAGCGACGGCTCCTCCTGCAACCGCGCGGCCAGCACGGTGAACAACGTCATGACGATGGGCAGCAGGTTCAGGTGGCTGCCAAAGAACGGCAGCACGAATGGCAGCGCCACAAAATGGTCCGGCGACGCGAGATCCTCGATCCAGAGAAACGGTTCGCCGGCCAGCCGGAAGTTCTCACCCAGCATGTCGAATGCCGCGATGAACACGGGAATCTGGATCATGAATCCCGCCAGGCTCTTGAACGTATAGAAGTGGCTGACGCCGTGCTTGCGGTAAACGGCCAGCGTGCGATTGTGCGCCTCCTCGCCTTTGTACCCGCGGCGGATCGTCGCCAGTTCCGGTTCGAGCAGGCTCTTCGTGCGGTTCACGTCGGCTTGCCAGCGCTCGGCGATGGCGATCAGCGGCGCCATCAGCAGTTTGACGGAAAGCGACAGCAGCAGGATCGCCAGCCACGCTCGTCCGACGAGATCCTGCCAGCCGTCCAGCATCCATTGCAGGCCGAAGCTCAGCCAGCGCAGCGGATTCCACAGCACGGCGTACAACATGCCTTCGAGTCGCGGCGCGGCCGCGGCCAGCTCAGCACGCGCCACGGGTCCGGCATACGCAGTCAACTCGAGGTCGGCGCTGGCCCCGCTGGCTGTTCCCAGGCGAAGCACCGGTTCGTCCGGCGTGGCTTCCGACGCATCGACGCGGAGCGCCGCGTCGCTGCGGAACATCACGGTCCAGAACCGACCACGCAGTCCTGCCCAGTCCCCGGCGGCCAGCGCGCGGTTGACGATCGGCTCCTCACCCTCCTCCGACAGTGTCTGCTGCCCGTCTACATCGACGGCCACCGCTCGCGCGTTGCTGTAGAGGCCGCCAAAACCCGGATACTCCTCAGGCACCAGTACGCGTCCGCCGGTGAACTCCAGCTTCGCGCCCGGCGGCAGCTGCAGCGACATCGACAGCATCCGCCCGCGCTGATCGAGTGCGTACTGCTGCTGCAGTACTCTTCCATCGAATGCGGTAGACGCTGTCAGCACGGCGATCCAGTGGCCATCCGCTTCGCGCAATTCGTAACCGTATTGCAGCGCATTGATCGCAGCGGTCTGCGCTGCGTCACCCGGCACGACGAAACGCAGCTGGCCGCCCTGCGGCACCTCGCTGAGCAGCACAAATGGTGCCTTGACCGCGCAATCCGTGGCACAGCCCTGCCAGGCGGCCGGCAGTCCGCCTTGCAGACCGATATCGATACGCTGGCGCTCCCCGGCCAGCACCAGCGTTTCCGCGGCGGCATCGGCGGCGGCGAACGCGAGCATCAATACGAACAGTTTCATCGGTAGAAGCGCCGCATCGCGTCGAGCGCCTGTCCGATCAGCCGGGCATCGAGCGACGCGTCGCCGGTCAGGCGATAGCGGGAATCGAGTACTTCCGCGAGCCCGCCGGGCGTTACGACCAGGATGCGGTCGGGCTCGACAATCGCATAGGAATGATAGCTGCCGGCAATGATCCACTCCCAGGACCGGCCTTCGTAGAGGTTCTGCCCCAGTCCGTAATCAGTCGGAGGATTCCGGCAACCGAACAGTTCCTGCAGCAGTGTCGCCGGCAGGTCGAGATGCGAGCTGCGATGCGTATAACGGCGTGGCGCGCGCCCGGGCCAGCGCATCCAGAGCGGCGTCTGCAGCTGGTAGCGCGCGTAGTTGCTCGCGTGTCCGTAATAGCCGAGCCCGAGATCATCGAACTCGAAGCCATGGTCGCCCATGACCAGCACCAGCGTTTCGGCAGCGCCGCCGGTGCGATCGAGCGCCGCCAGCGCTTTTCCGACTTCGTCGTCAATGACTGCAAGCCCGCGCCGGTAACGCAGCCAGCGCGCCGCGGCTTGCGAGTTCTCCGCATAGCGCCCGTCCGGCGCGACGGCAGGGCCTGCCTCGCCGATGTCCAGGTCCGAATGGTTGTACCAGAGCATCGCAAAGTACGGCTTGTCGACCTGCCGCTCCCCGCTCCATTGCACGAAATCCTCGGTCGCCTTGCGGTTGCCGTCGACGCGGCCCAGTTCCGCGCCCGAACGCAGGTCGGGCACTCCCGCGAATACCGTGCGGTCCATCTGCGTCGGGCTGCCGAAACCGGCCGCATCCGCGGCGAACAAGTCATAGCCCGCGCGCCGGAACTGGTCCATCAGCACCGGCGGCCGCTCTGCAACATAGAATGACTGGAAGTACGTGCTCGGCAGGCCGTAGAACATGGCGAAGGCGCCCATGCGCGAGGAATTGCCGGCGCTCCAGTGATCCTCGAAGACCTGGCTCTGCTCGCGGAACGCGACAAGCGTGGGCGTCAGCGCAGCGTCAGGCGCGTCGGGTCGCAGCCCGTCAATGACGATCCACAGCACGTTCGGCGGCTGGGTCGCCGCTTCGCATTGCAGCGGCGCGAGCGGATAACGCAGTTCGCCGTCTTCCTCCTGCGTGGCCCGGCGCATCAGGCGCGCCTGACGCACCCGCTCGGGGTCTACGAGACCGAGACTCGCAAGCGCGCGCTTCGCGGTCTGCGGATAGTAAAGCGGTATCACCTGCGTGAAACGCGTGATCGCGTTGTACCCGACCGCATCCGCCCAGATGTGCATGCCCTGACTCAGCGCCCAGCAGGCGGCCAGAGCGATCGCGATGACCCGCCCGCCGCGGCGCGGGCGCGCGGCGAGCCAGCGCCACAGCATGCCTGCGAACACCGCCTCGAACATCAGCGCGACCGCCAGCACCAGTGCGCCGGCCATCCAGGTTGACGGCTCGAACAGGACAGCGACCAGCCGGCTCAGGTGGATGTGGCGCTCGGCGTAAACAGTGGTGTCCAGCACCAGGAGCGCCAGCATCAACGACGCGACGATCACGGCAACGGTCATCACGCTACGGCGCAGCGGACCGATGACGAGCAGCGGGACGCAGGGCAACAGCATGAAGAACGCCGTCATCAGCGCGAAATTGCCGAGCAACGCCAGCGGCGGATAGACGATGCCGGCGGCGGAATCGGGCCAGTCATAAATCAGCAGGTAGCGCAGGCCGATCAGGAAACAGAATCCGGCATTCGCCGCAATGAACCAGCCGAGCCAGCGCCAGATTGGCCGCCGCGTCACGGTCTGAGCTCCCGCGCAATCGCGGCGATCGCCTCGGCGCCGGCGATACCGCTCTGGCCGACGTTATAGACCCAGCCCGCGCGCAGCGACGTGACATTGGCGCGGAATCGCCCGGGGTCCCGCACGAGTTCGCGGACGAGCGCGGGCAGGCGCCCGAGTTCGGCGGGCGCGATCAACGCACCCAGCTTGTCCCGGACCCAGGACTCGAAAGGCTCGATGCCGAGCGCCTGCCAGGCGTCATTGCGCGCCTTGAATGGCAGGTCCACGTAGATAACGGGTCTCTCGAGCCCCATGCCGTAATCCTGCCCCGCGCCCGACCAGTCGGTGATCATGACGTGCGAGTCGAGCAGCGAATCGCGTTCGGCCATCTCCTCGACCAGCGCGAAGCGCGGATTGCCGCGATGACGCTCGACGATCCGGTCGATCACCTGCGGCATCTTCCAGCGCGTCTGGAAATGCGGACGCAGCGTCAGGCGGAATCCGGCCGCGAGCATCGCGTCCGCGATCTCCATGCCACAGACCGGCAAGATGGTCTGCGGTCCCCAGGATGGGGCCAGCAGCACATGGATGTCCGCATCACCCGCAACGGGCGGCGGATCCCGACGGTTGGCGATCAATTCGTCCAGCCGGCCATAACCGTGCGGAACCAGCCGCTTGGCCGGAAGTCCCTGCATCTCCTCGCGCTTCCTGACCTCACGCGCGAAGTGCGGGCCGCAGCACAGGATCGTATCGTAGTGGTCGTAGGAATCCGCGCGATCCGCCATGTGGGCGCTGGTTAGCGAGTGCGCCATGAAAATGTAGTGCACCGGATGCACCGAGCGCTTCAGCTCGAGATTGCCGAGATCGAGAATCTGCGTGACGACGACATCTGCCTCGACGAACTGGCAGAACCAGATGCACGGCAAACCCTTGCCGATGCAGAACGCGCGGATGCGCGAGGAGTCCTGCTGCATTGCCGGGTCCGAGGGCTCGGCGCAGACATACAGGATTTCCTCGCCGAGCGGCCCGGTGAGGTGATCGAGCACCGGCTTGAAGTGATGCCAGTCCTGATGGCTTTCGGCGAGGAACACGATGCGGCGCGCGGCGCGTGGCAGCGCGCGGAATTCCCGGTACGCGCGCCATTCGCGGAAGAAGCTCAATCCCGCAGGGACTGCGTGGTATCGCCTTCCGTGGGCGCGGGATTCCGGCGAAACAGCGACTTGATCCGGTACCACCAGGTCTTGAGCACGAGCCCGATGGTCGCAATCAGGCCGACGATCGCGGAGAGGATCAGGCTGCCCGTGCTCGGGTCAAGATAGGCCTGTGCCGCCGGCGCGAGCGACAGCAGCACGATCAGGGCCAGTAACCGGGGTTCCTGCATGGCCGCTGTATACCGTCAAAGCCGCAGTCGCGCAACCGCGGTGCGGCGGCGCTGCAGTTCCGGGTAGACCCGGTCACGCACGCGCGCAAGCTGGGCCGCATCGTCGATCTCGCCCCAGACGAGATCCGGCACGACCGGACAGGCGATGGGCCACTCGCGCCCCGCCTGCACCAGGCAATCCGTTTCATAGTCGAACATCAGCGTCCGTTCGAATACGGCGCCGGCCAGCCGGCACATCACGGCGAACAGCCCCGCCGATACGCGCGTGATCCCGACCAGCTCGCCGGCGATCGTCCCGGAAAGCCCGGCGCGGCGCTTGGACATGCCGACCAGCCGGCCGTCGCGCGTTGCGACATGGACTTCGTCGCCCGCGCCGGTCGGCCCGGATACGAGTATGGCGTCCTCGTCGTCGCCCTCGAGCAGCGTCACCAGGGCACGCGGCTCGTAGACCAGGTCGGATTCCAGCAGCAGGAACGGCCCGTGCAGCAGATCGCGCGCCTGGTACAGCGAATACATGCTGCCGGAACTGGCGAAGCGGTCGTTGCGCACGGTGCGCACCACGCCGGCCAGGCGTTGCGCGAGTGATTCGTACTGTTCCGCGAGATGGCCGGTGACGATCAAGATGTCGTCGATGCCGGCCTCGCGCAGGCTTTCAATCGATTCCTCGACGATCGGCCGCTCGCCGATCCGCAGCAGGCCCTTTGGCCGGTCGGTGATCTCGCCGGCGAGGCGCGTGCCGAGGCCGGCGGCCAGGATCACCGCGGTCCGCAGGCTGCTCATCCCTCCATCCGGCCCAGGCGGGTCAGCGCCGCGCAGAGCCTGTCGAGTTCCTCCGGACGGATGTCGCCCATGTGCGCGATGCGGAAAATCTCCGGCCCGGGGCTGCCCTGGCCCGCGTAGATGACGTATCCCAAGGCCTTCAGCGCAGCGTGCAGCGATTCGTAGCTGTGGCCCGCCGGCAGGCGCCAGGATGCGAGTACCGGCGAGCCTGCGCGGTCCTCCAGCAGTGGCGTGACGCCGCCCGCGACCAGCGCCGCCCCGACGCGATCGGCGCGCTGCCGGTAGGTCGCGAGCCGCGCCGGGGCGCCGCCTTGTTCCTCATGCTCGACGAGCGCCTCCTGCAACGCGAACGCAATCTGCACCGGCAGCGTGAATGGCGAATACCCCCGGTCATGCTGGGCCGCGTGA
>JALYJS010000118.1 GCA_030799345.1 Pseudomonadota bacterium
CACCCGGCCAGCGCCGCAACGGCAATTGACAGAATCCAAGATTGCGTAATCGTGACTCGCATCGCAATTCACTCCGAACCCTGCGGGTGTTTGTTCACGACAGAATGCAGTTGGGCACCTGCGTCACGGTCCACAAAGCCCGCCTGAGTTCCCTTAGATACAAGCCATTTGCGCGTCAAACCGTCGTTCCGGGATCGAGACTAACCCGGTCGCTTCGGCACGTGAATGTCGCCGTTCAGAGACATTACCCGGCCCAATACCCGCCGATATATTCGCCCGCAGCCCGAAATACCGCGAGCGAGTGGAGCACGAAATGCGCTGGTCGCCTAGTTGCATCGTTTCGATCGTGAAGCGCGTCACCGCCGCGGTGACCGTGGCCGCGATCGCTGTCGTTGCACATGCGGGACCGCGCGAGCAGGCGAAACGCATGCACGACCGCATCGCGGGCGTGCCGCCGGCGGAGGCGGTGCTCGATGCGATGGCGACCGAGATCGCGGCGGGCCGCATGGTCCAGGCGGCGGAGATGGCGATGGACCATCCGGCCTTTTATGCCGTGACGCTCAAGAATCTCGTGATGCCGTGGACCAATCGCGACCAGACGGTCTTCGCCCCGCTGAACGACTACTCGGCGACAGTCATCGGCATGGTGCGCGACGACGTGCCGTTCAACGAGCTGTTGTCCGGTGACATCCTTTACGTCGGCAACTCCGGCCTGGGGCTGCCGGCGGTCGCCGCGACCAGCAACGCCCATTACGAAGAGCTCGAGTCGCGCGGCGTCGACCTGCGCACCGGACTGCAGCGCACCACCCAGTCCGGCGTCTATGGCACGCCTCCTGACGCGACGGCCGGCGTCATGACGACGCGTGCCGCCGCCCAGTCGTTCTTCGTCGCCGGCACCAATCGCGCCATGTTCCGGTTCACGCTGCTCAATCACATGTGCCGCGACCTCGAGGAGATCCAGGACACCTCGCGTCCGCCTGACCGCATACGGCAGGACGTGAGCCGGAGCCCCGGCGGCGACGCGCGCCTGTTCCTGAACAACTGCGTTGGCTGCCATGCGGGCATGGACCCGATGGCGCAGGCGTTCGCGTTCTACACATTCGACGACGCCCAGGGCCGGCTGCTCTACACCGAGGGCGCGGTCCAGCCGAAGTACGCGCTGAACGCAGACACATTCCAGCCCGGCTACGTGACGTCAAACGACCAGTGGGAGAACCGCTGGCGCCGCGGACAGAACGCGCTGCTGGGCTGGGATCCGGCGCTGCCGGGCTCGGGCAGCGGCGCAAAGACGCTCGGGCAGGAGTTCGGCGCGAGCGACGCGTTCGCGCACTGCCAGGTCGAGAAAGTCTTTCGCACGGTCTGCCTGCGGACGCCTGACAACGCCGCCGATCGAAATCGCATCCAGACCATGACAGACACGTTCCGCGCCAGCGGCTACCGGCTCAAGCAGGCATTTGCCGACGCCGCCGCGTACTGCATGGGCGATTGAGGGCAGTCGAATGAATCGCAGCGCAGATCCCCTGTTGCGAGTTCGCGCCGCGCTGGCGCCGGTGCTTTGCGCGCTGGCAATTGCAGGCTGCGGCGGCGGCGCCTCGACGACGGAAAATCCGGTGACCCAGCCGCCGTCGCCGGCCGGCTATCAGGGCCCGCCGCCGGCGAGCCAGGACGTGCAGGCGTTCAAGCTCAACGTCTGGGATAACCTGCAGGCGAGCAACCGCTGCGGCCAGTGCCACGGCACGGGCGGCCAGACCCCCGGTTTCGTCCGCAACGACGACATCAACCTCGCTTATGAGGCTGCGAATGGCGTCGTGGATCTGGGCAATCCCGGCGGCTCGACGATGGTCACGAAGGTCGGCGGCGGCCACAACTGCTGGATGAGCAACGATTCGGCCTGCGCCGACCAGCTCACCGACTGGATCCGCAACTGGGCCGGCCAGACGCTGGGCGGCACGCGCGGCGTCGACCTGCAGCCGCCGGTGCTGCGCGACGTGGGCGCCAGCATATCCTTCCCCGCGAGCTCGGCGCTCTTCGGGTCGACCGTCTACCCGCTGCTCACGCAATACTGCTCACGTTGCCACTCGTCGTCCGCCGTGACGCCCCAGTCTCCGTTCTTCGCCGAAGGTGACGTGGATGTGGCTTATGCCGCGGTGCGGGCAAAGATCAATCTCGACACGCCGGCACAGTCGCGCCTGGTCGCGCGGCTGCGCGAAGAATTCCACAACTGCTGGACCGATTGCGGCCAGAGCGCCGACATCATGCAGGCCGCGGTGCAGGCATTCGCGGATGGGGTGCCGGTCACGCAAGTCGATCCCGAGCTCGTGCTGTCGAAGGCATTGACGCTGTACGACGGGACGGTCGCGAGCGGCGGCAATCGTTTCGACAACGCAGTGATCGCGCTCTATGAGTTCAAGACCGGCACCGGCACGGTCGCCTATGACACGTCGGGCGTCGAGCCCGCGTTGAACCTCACGCTGAGCGGCGCGGCGACCTGGGTCGGAGGCTGGGGCATCGACCTCCGTGGCGGCAAGGCGCAAGGCTCGACCGCGTCGTCACGCAAGTTACATGACCTGATCCGCGCCACCGGCGAGTATTCGGTCGAAGCCTGGGTTGCGCCCGCCAACGTGGTGCAGGAACAGGCCCACATCATGGGCTTTTCGGGCGGCACGACGGTTCGCAACTTCACCCTCGGCCAGACCATGTACAACTACGACTATTTCAATCGCAGCACGATCTCGGGTGGCAACGGCGACCCGGCGCTCTCGACGCCGGCTGCCAGCGAAGTGCTGCAGGCGACGCTGCAGCACGTCGTCGCGACCTACAGCGCCGTCGATGGACGGCGCATCTACGTCAACGGCGACCTGGTCGCCGGCCCGGATCCCGCGGGCGCCGGCCTGCTGACCGACTGGAACGACACATTCGCGCTCGTGATCGGCAACGAGGTATCGAACGACCGTACCTGGCAGGGCGTCGTACGCCTCGCCGCGGTGCATAACCGCGCCCTGTCGCAGGCGCAGATCCAGCAGAACTTCGATGCTGGCGTGGGCGAGCGGTTCTATCTGCTGTTCTCCGTCGCGCACCTGATCGACGTGCCGCAGAGCTACGTGATGTTCGAGGCAAGCCAGTTCGACGGTTACTCGTACCTGTTCAACGAGCCGTCGTTCATCAGCCTCGACGACGCCGTGATTCCGGACCAGATCAGCATCCGCGGAGTACGCATCGGCATCAACGGGGCGGAAGCGCGCGTCGGTCAGGCCTATGCGCCGCTCGATCGCACGGTCACCGCCGCAGGCTACGCGCCGGACACGGGCTTCGACCTGTCCGATATCGGCACGGTCGTCGCGCTCGACAAGGGCCCCGCCGCCGACGAGTTCTTCCTCAGCTTCGAGCAGATCGGGTCCAACTCGAATGTCTTCAACGAACCGGCGCCGACGCCGCTCGCGCCCCCACCCGATGGCGACCCGTCGCCGGCGATCGGGTTGCGCACCTTCCAGGAGATCTCGGCGTCCATGTCCGAGATGACCGGGGTTTCCGCGAACGAGGCGCTGGTCGCCGAGACCTATGACCGCGTGCGCGAACAGCTGCCGACGGTGGAGAACATCGACGGATTCCTGTCGTCGCACCAGGTCGGCGCGGCCCAGCTCGCGATCGAATACTGCAACGCGCTCGTGGATGACGTCGGACTCCGGGCGAGTTATTTCCCGGCCTTCGACTTCAATGCGCCGGCCGCGTCGGCATTCGACACGCCGGCAGAGCGCGCGCTGGTCACCGGGCCACTGGTCGCCCGCGCGGTCGGCACCTCCCTTGCGACCCAGCCGACCTCCGCCGAGATCACGGCTGAGGTCGATGCGCTGATCGGGCGGCTCGCCGCCTGCGGAGCGGGCTGCGCGCCGGATCGCACGATGGTGATCGTCAAGGCCGCCTGTTCGGCAGTCATCGGCAGCGCAAGCACGCTGCTGCAATGAGGTGATGGCAACGATGAGCAGAAAATCCCGTCGCGGCCCGCTTCATCCCGATGCGCCGCTGCGCCAGCCGGACCACCCACGGCCAGTCACCCGCCGCCAGTTCGTCGCGCAAGGGTTCATGAGCGGCGCGGCAACGATCGTCGCGCCCACGATATTCGGTTTGTTCGCGAATCCGCGCGAGGCGCGCGCCGCATTGTCGCCGGACCTCGAGGCATTGAAGCAGGCCTGCGGGATCGCCGTTCAGGGCGCGGGAAAGATCCCGTTCATCTGCATCGACCTCGCGGGCGGCGCCAACATGGCGGGTTCGAACGTCCTGGTCGGCGGGCAGGGCGGGCAGCGCGATTTCCTGTCGGTCGCCGGCTACGGTCGTCTCGGATTGCCGGGGGACATGGTGCCGAACGCGCCGAACCCCGGCAGTCCGACCAATGATTTCATCAATAGCACGCTCGGCCTGGCATTTCATTCGGACAGCGCATTCATGCGCGGTATCCTCGAGCGCGTCAGCGTGACGACGGCGGCGGCGACCAACGGGGCCGTCATTCCTGCGCGATCGGAGAACGATACCGGCAACAATCCGCACAATCCGATGTACGGCATCTACCGTGCGGGCGCGGACGGCGAGCTGCTGACGCTGATCGGCTCGCAAAGCTCCGAGTCGGGCGGCAACTCGATGGCGCCGGCAGGACTCGTCGACGTTTCCGTGCGGCCGACCAAGATTGACCGCACCAGCGACGTCACCGGGCTGGTCGACACCGGCAAGCTCGTCGGCCTGCTCGATCAGGACGACGCGGTGCGCGTCATGGAATCCATCCAGCGCCTGTCCGACCGCAAGCTTGCCCGCGTCGACACCGGTATCACGCGCGACGCGGTGATCAAGGAGATGGTGCGCTGCAATTACGTCAAGGCAGCCGACCTGACCGACCGCTACGGCGACCCTTCGGCACTCAATCCGGAACTCGATCCGGACATCGTCGGGCCGGGCGGCGTCTTCACGCAGCAGGAGTTCAGCAACGACTCCGAGTTCCGCAAGACCGCGGCCGTGATGAAGCTCGTGATCAATGGTTACGCCGGCGCCGGAACCATCACGATGGGCGGCTACGATTACCACGGGCAAGGCCGGGCTACGGGCGAACTGCGCGACCTGCGCGCCGGGCGCTGCATGGGTGCCTGCCTGGAGTACGCGGCACGCCGCGGCGTGCCTCTGATGCTGTACGTATTCAGCGACGGCTCGCTGTCCGCAGATGGCGTCGTCGATAATTCGCCGGACGGCCGTGGCAAGTTCATGTGGAGCAGCGATAACCAGCAGACGGCCGCGTCATTCTTCCTGGTCTACAACCCATCCGGGCGCGCGGCGCTCTACACCGGCGACAACCGCCCACCCGAGCAGCATCAGCAGATCGGATGGTTCCGCAGCGACGCGTCGGTCGAGACGTCGTCGACCCCGGCGGCCAACAACGTCAACCTGCTGGTGGAGGCGGTGGTCCTCAATTACCTGGCGCTGCACG
>JALYJS010000332.1 GCA_030799345.1 Pseudomonadota bacterium
GTGACGTGCTGACCGGCATCATCGTCACGCTTGCTGTAACAGGCGTTGGCGCCGCGCGCGCGGCGGCCGCGGGAGTATGGATTCACGCCATGGCCGGCGATCGCGCGGCCGGCGTGCACCCGCGCGGCACGATCGCAAGCGACCTGATCGCGGAATTGCGCCGCGGGGTGAACGCGCCGTGGAGCTGATGCTGGCGGACGAGGCGGCGACCACCAGAGCGGGCGCGGCGCTCGCGCGAGCCCTGCCGGAACTGCGACGTCACAGCCTGCTGCTCGGCCTTTCGGGAGAACTCGGCGGCGGCAAGACAACGCTGGCGCGCGGCCTGCTGCGTGCCCTCGGCGTCACCGGCACGATCAGGAGTCCCACCTATACGCTGGTGGAGCCCTATGAAACGGCCCACGGAACCGTGCACCACCTGGATCTCTACCGGCTGCGGGACGGCACGATCGAACTCGAATCGCTCGGGTTTCGGGATTTACGCGCGGTGCCCGGTCTCGTCATGGTCGAATGGCCGGAGCGGGCCGGAAGCGCACTGGGTGCGCCGGACCTTCAGGCAATACTTACGGCACAGGATGCCGGCCGGCGCCTGGTGGTCACTCCCGCAAGCGCCGCGGGGCGCGCATGGGTGGCGGCCTTCTCGGGTGGTGCTGTAGGTTCCTGATGTATCTGGCTGATAGTGTTGAATTAATCCCACTGCGCCGCTAGAGTACGGCCGTGCTTCGCACGCTTCGAGGCGCTATGCGTCTACCGACCTGGATCTTTTCCTGTTTTCTGTCGTTTGCCTGCGCAGCGGCGACCGCAGCGCCCGTCACGCTTCAGGACATCCGGTTGTGGGCGAGTCCCGACTCGACCCGCGTCGTCCTCGACCTGTCGGCGCTGGCGAGTTATTCCATGTTCTCGCTCGATGGCCCGGATCGCGTCGTCATTGATCTCGAGCAGGCGAGCGGCAACATCGCGGCGCTGCGCATGCCGGCCGGTACCGGCAGTGTCAGCGCGGTGCGCATCGGCACGCGCGATGGCGGCGGGCTGCGGGTCGTGCTCGATGTCAGCGCCCGGGTGCGGCCCAAGAGTTTCCTGACGCCACCAAACGAAACCTATGGTCACCGACTGGTCATCGATCTCGCGCTCGAACAAGCGCCGCGTCCGGTGAAGGCCACGAACGGCGACGGCCAGCGCGATGTCGTGGTCGCGATCGACGCAGGCCATGGCGGCGAAGATCCGGGTGCCGTGGACAAGGCAGGCACGCGCGAGAAAGTGGTTGCGCTCGCGGTCGCGAAAAAGCTGGCTGCCCGCATCAATGCGGAACCGGGCATGCGTGCGGTGCTGACGCGGACCGGCGATTACTTCGTGCCGTTCAGTGAGCGCATCAAGCGCGCGCGAACCGCGAATGCCGATCTCTTCGTCTCGATCCATGCCGACGCATTCGTCAATCGTGAAGTGCGCGGCTCGTCGGTGTATGTTCTTTCCACGCGCCGCGCGAGCAGCGAGGCGGCGCGCATGCTGGCTGACCGCGAGAATGCGGCGGATCTCATCGGCGGCGTGTCGCTGCACGACAAGAGCGACGTGCTGGCCTCGGTGCTGTTCGACCTGTCGCAGAATGCGGCGATCAACGCGAGCCGGGAGGCCGCAGCGCGCGTGCTGGCTGAACTCGACCACGTAGGACAGCTCAAGAAAACCGACGTGCAGCACGCGAGCCTGATGGTGCTGACCTCGCCGGACGTGCCGTCGATGCTGGTCGAGACGGCGTATATCTCGAACCCGGAAGAGGAACGACGGCTGCGCGATCCCGCGCATCAGGGCAAGCTGGCTGGCGCGATTCACGCCGGGCTCCGGCGGTATTTTTACGACAACCCGCCGCCCGGCAGCCGGGTCGCGACGCTGGCTGCGCTCGAGCGCGGCCAGGCCCTGCGTCACGTCGTGTCACCCGAAGAAGCGCTGAGAGACGTTTCGGTCGCAGGCGGCACGATCCTCGAAATCCCCGTCGCCGGCACCTGAAACCGGAGCCGCTGCTAGACTGGCGCGCAAACCGTGCGCGTCATGCCGATCCGCCGCCTCGACAACACGCTCGTCGACCAGATCGCCGCGGGCGAGGTCATCGAACGCCCGGCATCCGTTGCCAAGGAGCTGCTGGAAAACGCGCTGGACGCCGGCGCGCGCCAGCTGACGATCGACGTGGAGCGGGGCGGCATCCGCATGCTCCGCGTCCGCGATGACGGCCACGGCATCCCGGCAGCGGAACTGCCGCTCGCGCTAGCACGGCATGCGACCAGCAAGATCACCTCGCTCGCCGATCTGGAGCGCGTGGCGACCTTGGGATTCCGCGGCGAGGCGCTGCCCTCCATCGCTTCCGTTTCGCGTCTGACCGTGACGTCGCGGCCCGCGGATGCCCGGCAGGCGTCGTCAATCGAGTCGGTGGAAGGACGTCTCGGCAAGCCGAAACCCGCCGCGCACCCACCGGGAACAACCGTGGAAGTGCGCGATCTTTTTAACCGCGTGCCCGCGCGGCGCAAGTTCCTTCGGTCCGAAACGACCGAGTATCAGCATGTCCTGCGGACCGTGATCCGCATTGCGTTGTCGCGCTTCGACGTCGGCTTCACGCTGACGCACAACCGCCGTGAGCAGTTCGCATTGCCACCGGCCGGCAGCCGGCTCGAACGCGAAGCTCGCGTGGCGCGCCTGGTGGGCTCCGATTTCATCGCCAACTCGCGCCACCTGACGCATGCGCTGTCGGGCATGGCGCTCGAAGGCTGGATCGGCCTCCCGTCGCAATCGCGCGGCCAGCCGGACCGGCAATTCCTGTTCGTCAACGGACGCGTGGTCCGCGACCGGTTGCTTGCGAGCGCGGCGCGGCTCGGGTATCGCGACGTCAGCCATGGCGGTCGGCATCCGGCGTGGCTCCTGTACCTGACAGTCGATCCGCTGCAGGTCGACGTGAATGCACACCCGCAGAAGCTCGAAGTGCGCTTTCGGGACGGTCGCGCCGTGCACGATTTCCTGTTCCGGTCGGTCGAGCGCGCCCTTGCCGCCGCCGGCCAGGAGCACGGGGCGCCGCCGCCCGTCGCGCCCGGCGCCCTGTTTGGCGATCCCAGGTCCGGTGCGCGCCAAACGCTGCCCCTTGGCGAACCCTGGGCGCCCTATGCGCTGCCTGCGGGGACCGCGAACGGCAATGCTCGGCCGGCAGTGCCGGCGGGGGACACGCCACTCGGCCAGGCCGTCGCCCAGTTGCACGGCATCTATATAGTCACGCAGACGGCGGACGGGATGGCGCTGGTCGATATGCATGCGGCGCACGAGCGCGTGATCTATGAACGACTGAAATCCGCGCTCGATGCCGGCGGTGGCGCACGGCAACCCCTGCTCGTGCCGGCTGTCCTCGCAACCAGCGAAGCCGACGCCGCGCTCGCCGCCCAGCACCTGGAGGAGCTCGCGGCTGCCGGCCTCGTCGTCGACCGCATCGGCCCCGGCACGCTCGCGATACGGGAAGTACCGGCCGTGCTCGCCGGCCAGGACGTTGCCGCGGTGTTGCGTGATGCGCTCGCCGACCTCGGCGAGCATGGCGCCACGCATCGCATAGCGGAGCGGCAGAACGAATTGCTGGCTAACATCGCGTGCCGGAGCGCCGTGCGCGCCCATCGGCTGCTCTCGGTGCCCGAGATGAACGCGCTGCTGCGCGACATGGAACGCACCGAGCGCTCAGGTCACTGCAGTCACGGCAGGCCGACCTGGACGCGGGTTTCGCTCGCCGAGCTCGATCGCCTGTTTCTGCGCGGGCGATGATGCCACGGGAGCCTGCGATACTCCTGATGGGCCCGACGGGCGCCGGCAAGACAGACGTGGCGGCAATGCTGGCCGGACAGCTGCCGCTCGAGATCGTGAGCGTCGATGCCGCGATGGTGTACCGCGACATGGACATCGGCACGGCCAAGCCGCCACCCGAAGTGCGCGCGCGCGCGCCGCATCACCTGATCGACCTGATTGATCCGGCGGAAACTTATTCCGCTGCAAGATTCATTGGCGACGCGACGGAGGCGATGCGCGACATCAACGCGCGTGGACGCCAACCGTTGCTCGCCGGAGGCACGATGCTGTATTTCCGGGCGCTGCAGTCGGGTCTTGCGCGCCTGCCGGCGGCGAACGCGGCGATCCGCCGTCGGCTCGATGCTCGCGCGGTGGCGGAGGGCTGGCCGGCATTGCATGCGGAA
>JALYJS010000348.1 GCA_030799345.1 Pseudomonadota bacterium
GCCTAAAGGGCTCGCATCCCGTTAGCGGCGTGACGCCGGCCGGGATGGCTCGCGCGCTCAAACGAAACGGAAATTCGCTTGCTCACCATCTCGGCCGGCTGGCCGACAAGGGGATGCGACCCCTTTACTTCTTGCGGGCCTCGACGAAGTAGAAGATGAGGTTCGCGAGCCCGATGGCGGCCGGGATCAGGCCGAACAGCGCGACTTCACTGCCGGCCACGGCACCCAGCGCAAAGTACAGCACGATACCGACCAGCAAGCCGGTAAGACCGGTGCGCAGAGTCGAAACCTTGCTGCCGTTATCCGACTCCACGGGCTCGGGCGGAATCTCGAGTCCCTTCTCGAGCGCCGCCATCCGTTCCTTGTGGCGCATGTCGTTGCGCTGCATTTTCTGGCGGTGCGCCGCGTAGATCACCGCGATCGCGATCAGGGCACCCATGATGATGCCGAGGATCGGAATGAACAAGGCGAGCAGGGAGGTCACTTCTTCATTGGGCATTGACGTACTCCGACGGTTTCAGATGCCGAGCAGCAGACACAAAGTCCGCCACACCGGGCCCAGGTCCGACCGCACGGCATCGGCGGCGAGCAGCGCGATGGCCGCGATGATCGCGTATTCCAGTGCGCGCGATCCGATCGGCGATGTGGATGCTGACCTGTTCATGGCAATTGATACGCGCCCCGGTGCGGCCCGGTTGCGCCCCGGGGGATAAAATCCGCTGAAACCTGCCGGCGTCCCGGCGCGTATCAACCGGGGAGAAGGTACAACCCGAATGCCGGCCGACGACGCGATCGTCCAGTTGATACAGGCCGGCCGTACGGAGCAGGCCTTCGAAAGGCTGGTACCGGCGTATCGCCGGCGCGTGATCGGTCTCGCCTATAGCGTGCTGCGCGATCGGACGGCCGCCGAGGACCTGGCGCAGGAGGTATTCGTGAAGCTCTGGCGAGCGTTGCCCCGATATGACGGACGTGCCCGGCTATCAACCTGGATCTACGCGATTACGCGTAATGCAGCGATCTCGGCGCTGCGCACGCGCCGCCGATCGGTATCGCTGTCCGATCCGGCCGTGCTCGCGGAAGTCGAGCATCGCGAGGCGGCGCCGGACCCGGCTCCCGGCGATGCCACGATCTGGCGCCAGGTCGAGGCGCTGCCGGAAAAGCAGCGGCAGGCCGTCATTCTTTATTATCAGGACGAGCGGACGGTAGACGAGGTCGCGGCCATGATGGGCATGCCGGTCAACACCGTGAAGACGCATCTGCACCGCGCGCGAGCCAGTCTCGCGACCGCGCTCGCGGCGGCCGGCGAGGAATTCCCATGAACATCGATGAAGGGCGGCTCGAGGGACGCCTGCGCGGGCTGTTCGGCACGCTCGACGCGCATGCGGGCTTTGAGGAGCGCGTGATGGCGCGGGTCGCATCGCTCGCGGCGCAGCAGGACATGGCGCGCCCGGATTTGCGCGCGCAGTTCGAGCGCCGGCGGGAACTGACTCGGCGCCGCCTGCGTCGCGAAGCCTGGTCGAATGGCATCACCATTGCGGGCATCGGCGTCGCCGCCGCTGTGCTCGCCTGGCATTACGCGGACCCGATCAGCCGATGGCTCGTCGAGCCGGCGGCGTCAGGGCAGGTCGATCCGATGCTGGCGGCCGGCTTGTCGCTGGCGGCAGTCGCCGCCGCGGTCGTCCTTGTCCTATGGAAGCCGCCGCGCCTGCTCGGGTGATCACGCGCAGCCGTCACGCTAGAATGACGGCCTGATGAAGAACCCCGCCGTCGATGCCTACATCGCGAAGTCCGCCGATTTTGCGCGGCCGATCCTGAAGCGCCTGCGTGCGCTGATGCACAAGGCCTGCCCGAAAGTTGAAGAGACGATCAAGTGGGGTGTGCCGCATTTCGAGTACCGGGGCGTGATCGCCGGCATGGCGGCGTTCAAGCAGCATGCGGCTTTCGGGTTCTGGAAGCGGCGGCTCATGAAGGATCCGGCGGGATTCTTCTCGAAGGGCGAGTCGGGTATGGGCGGGCGCAAGATCCGCTCGATTGACGAACTGCCGTCCGACACGGTGCTGATCGGTTACATCCGCGAGGCGGTTGCCCTCAACGAGCAAGGCGTCAAGGTTCCACGGCCGACCGGGAA
>JALYJS010000359.1 GCA_030799345.1 Pseudomonadota bacterium
ATCCGGCGCAGCGTCGGGGCTCAGCATTTCGGCCGCGCCGGCCTCGAAGTCGGCGACGACCGCATCCATCGGCACGCCGCCGCCCGCAATGATGATGCCGGTCTGGCCGGTGGCGCGAAAATCGGCATCCAGGCCGCGCCTGCGGAAAGCGGCCGCAAGAGCGAGCGCCGTGTATTTCTTGCCGAGCGCGCAGTCGGTGCCGACCGTCAGCAGCCGCTTGCCGCTGCGCTTACGACCGGTGGCGACCGGAATGTCGGGCGGCGGTACCCGCACGTCGATCAGTCGACGCCCGTGGCGATCCGCAGCAGCTCGGAGCTCCGGGGAGTCCCGCAGTCTGGCGTGCATGCCGGATACGATGTCGAGTCCGGCCTCCAGGCCCGCCAGCAGGCTCGGGATCCAGTTCGGCTGGATGACACCGCCGGTATTGGCGACGCCGATTACCAGCGCGCGTGCGCCGCGCGCATGGGCTTCACGCGGCGTCAGGCGCGGCAGGCCGGTGGATACGGCATCTTCGCGGCAGGCGTACTCGCCGATGCACAGGTCGCCGGCCCAGTCGCGCAAACCGAATGCGGTTTTCGCATAGCTGGGCTCGGTGACGTCGCCGAGGAACAGCAAGTACGGACTCGGCAGTACCAGCACGAAATTCGCCGCGGACTGCGCAGGCAATGCGCTCATGTGGGCCAACAGTCCTCGGAGATCGACTGTCGCATGGCTATCGGCTAGGCGGCGCGACCCCAACCATGGTCGGGGTAGTACACGCGGCCATGTTCGAACACCACCGACGGCGTGCGGTCCTGCGTGATGAAGATCGTGCCGTCGAGGTCGGCGACGTCGCAGACCTGGCCGAGAAGAAATGCCGGGGCCATCGCCAGGCTGGTGCCGACCATGTTTCCGACCATCACACCCAGCCCGAGCCGGCGCGCCTCGGTGGCCATCGCGAGCGCTTCGGTGAGGCCGCCGCATTTGTCGAGCTTGATGTTGACGATGTCGAAGCGGCCGACCAGCGGTTCGATATCCGCAAGGACCTGGACGCTTTCATCGGCGGCAACCGGAATCGGACTGCGGAATCCGTCGAGGTCGCCATCGCAGCCACGCGCAAACGGCTGCTCCAGAAGCTTTACCTTGGAGGCAACCAGCGTCGGCATCAGGGCTTCAAGCCTGGCGGGATCGAATCCCTGGTTCGCGTCGACGCCCAGCCAGACGTCGGGCCGCGCTTTGCGCACGGCGCGCACGCGCTCGGCGTCGAGCGCGGCATCGCCGGTCAGTTTCAGCTTGATGGATTTTGCCTGTGCGAACCCGCCAGCTTTGGTGGCCATCTGACCGGGTTCATCGGCTCCGATCGTGAATGTCGTCGTCAGCGGCCGTGGCGGCGACAATCCCGCGAGTTGCCAAGCAGGCCGTCCTGCCTGGCGGGCTTCGATATCCCACAGCGCGCAGTCGAGCGCATTTCTGCCACCGCCCGCGGGCATGAGGCTGCGCAGCGCCAGACGATCGGCGCCGGCCTCGATTTCCGCGCGCACGGATTCGATCGCGGCCTTCATGTGCGCGGCATCGTCGTTGAGATAGTAAACGCCCGCCGCTTCGCCTTCACCCGTCATGCCATCGCGGGAGATCCGCGCAACGATCACGGTCAGGTCGACAAAGGTGTAGCCCGCAATCACGAACGGCGCGGACAGCGGCAGGCGTTCCTCCGATACCGACAGCCGCATCAGTAATCCACGCCGAGACCGACCAGATGGTGGCTGACAGCGAGCCAGGCGAGGATCGCGGTCGCCAGCCGCACCTGCGATGTCGCCGCGCGCCAGCGAGAACGGCATGAAGCCGAAGTGGAAAGAAGTATCGCGCAGGAGAGCGAAAGCAAGGTACGCATGCCTGCACCTCGACGTTACAACGCCGGTCCGGCGTCGTCGCCGAGCATCTTCGCGCGCATCAGCGGCACCGGCGGACCGCCGGATGACAGGAAGCTGTCGTGGAACTCACGCCACGCTTCGCGGCCGTCACGCGATTCCGTCCAGTCATCGCGCAGCTTGCGGATCATCAGTTTGCCGAGCGTGTAGTTCAGATAGCCGGGATCGTAAGTGCCGCGCGCGGCCTGCTGGCGCGCGTTGCCCGGGTCCTGGAATGCCTGTTCACGGAACAGGGTCTCGCATTCGTCGACGCTCATGTCCTGCGTGTGCAGGCCGATCGCGCAGATATAGCGTACGTTCCGGTAAAGCGCCTTGTTGATCTGCCCGACGCGGTACTCGGCCTGCCCGCCGGCTAGTCCGCCAGTCAGGCCCGCTTCCCACATCATCTCCTCCGCGTAATGCGCCCAGCCTTCGGCGAAGGCGTAACCGACGAACAGCCTGCCGATGATGCTCTCGGTGCGGTTCGAGTGCAGGAACTGCAGGAAGTGGCCAGGCCACACTTCGTGCACCGACGTCGACATCAGGTCGGCGACGCCCGGCACGTAGGCGATCTGTTCTTCTGCGGTCCACGCCGGATCGGGCGGTGCAATGTAATAAGTGGAGGGCATGTCGACGTGAAACGGGCCGGCCACCACGATGTAGGCAAAGTTCGTCGCCTGGTAGGGCGGCGCCTCGTCGACCAGCGCCAGCTCTTCCGAAGGGATCGTGACCAGTTCCTGTTCGACCAGGAAATCCCGCAGCACGCTCAGCTGTCCGCGAGCGGCCTCGACTGCGCCGCCCTCCGGACGATTGGCATTCATCTTCGCCATGCAGCCGATCCGATCCAGGTCCGGCGCGAACTCGGCGCAAGCTTCGTCCAGGGCGACGAGATTGCGCTCCAGATCGGCTTGTCCCAGTTCCAGCAGCCGATCGAGCGGCACGTCCACGCCCTCGGTCCGCTTCAGCATCTCCGCAAAGAGGTCGGCACCGATCGCATAGTCCTCGGTTGCCGTCTTGCGCTGCGATTCGAGCCAGCTTGCCAGTTCCTGCATTGCCGCGATGGCCTTCTCGTTGGCATCCGAGAATTCCGCGTGGAGTGCCTTGTCCTCGACGGACGCGAATATGCCCGGTACGTCGTCACGCAGGAACGCCGCCATTCCGCCGAAGGACGCGACGCCCTGGTTGACCCAGGTGCGCGGCATCGGCGTTTGCAGGTTCGCGCGGATCTGGCCGGCCGCGCGCGGCAGGTTGCCCAGCCACCTGGTGAAATCGCGCATGCGCTCGTCGAGCGGGGCATAGGGCTTGGTCAGGTAGGGATCGGGGGAAAGGAAATCGAGGAGCCAGTCGAAGTAGAAGCTGGGATTCCGGAACGGCCACTCCGCACGGTCGAGCCAGAACAGATTCCGGTCGATCACCGCCAGAAGATACTTGCGCTCAAAGCGTTGATCATCCGACAGACTGTCCTCATTGAAAGTCCGGGCCTGGGCGCCAAGCGATTTGAGGCGCTTGATCTCGGCGACGATGCCTTGCCGGCTCCAGTCCGGGAATTTGCCCGCGTACTCGCGGCGGCCGGATGAAAACGCCTGCAACGGATGCGCTTGCTGCCAGTCCTCGGCAAACCGCTCGACGAAAGTCGCCCAGTCGGCCGACTTACGGCCCTGGTACCCGGAGTCCTTGCCGCAGGCGGTAAACGCCGCGATCAAGATCACAATGGCGGTGGCTTTCGCGATGCGCATGGGGCGCTATCATGCACTATGTCGCGCAAATCCTGTTTGCTGATCCTGGTCGTGGCTCTCCATGGAAGCGCGGCGCGCGCGAATGAACCACCCGCGGCGCCGGCGCCGCGCGCCTGTCCAGCCGCGGCAATCGGCAGCCAGGTATTCTCATTCTCCTTGGGCGGCAATCGAGCCGGCTTTCAGACCGAATGCCGGATGGCGGACGGGGTGCGCGAATACCTGTTCGAGTTCAACGACCGGGGCCGCGGACCCTCGGTGCGTTCCCGCATCGCAATCGATGCGGCGGGCATTCCCGTCTCGCTCGCTGTAGACGGTCACGACTACCTGAAGTCTCCCATTGCCGAGCGTTTCGTCGTGACGGACGGCAGGGCCGAATGGACGAACAAAGTCGAGGAGGGAGAACGGCAGGTCGATTCACCTGCCTTCTACCTCAGTCAGTCCGGCGTTCCGTCGGAAATCGCGCTGCTCGCGCGCGCGCTGCGCACGGCGGCAGGTGCTCGCCTGCCATTGTTGCCGCTCGGCGAGGCCCGGCTGGAACGTCTGGAAGAGCGCACGGTTGTCACCGCCGGCGAGCGGCGCAGCGTCACGTTGTTCACGATCGCCGGGCTAGGTTTTCAGCCGCAGCCTGTCTGGCTGGACGAAGACGGCGAATTATTCGCGGCGGTCAATGCGTGGTCGCAGCTCGTGCCCGAGGGCTGGGAGGCGGCCGCGGATACGTTGCTGAAAGCGCAGGATACGCAGCTTGCGAAAGCGCGCCGCGCGCAGGCAGATCGTCTGTCCCAGCGGCTTGATGCCCCGCTCGCGATCGAGCATGCCACTGTTTTCGACGCCGCAGCGCGCGTCATGCGCGCTGGTATGACCGTGCTGATCGACGGCAATGAGATCCATGCGGTCGGACCCGATGGCGATGTGGCGATACCCGCCGGAGCGCAGCGCATCGATGCGGCGGGCCGCGCGCTGCTGCCGGGACTGTGGGACATGCACACGCATCCACAACCCGAGGACGGCTTGCTGCTGCTGGCAGCGGGCATCACCGGCGTGCGCGACATGGCAGCGGAGCCGGCGAAAGTCGCTCGCATGCGCGCCTGGGAAACGGGTGAGGCAATGGGGCCGCGGATCGTCTTTGCAGGGATTCTGGACGGGCCCGGTCCGTTCCAGGGACCGACTGAAATGCTGGCGGGCACCGAGGAAGAAGCGCGCCGGATGGTGCAGGCGATGGCCGGGGCCGGATTCCAGCTCGTCAAGATCTACAGCTCCATCAAGCCCGAACTCGTACCGGCGATCGTGGATGAGGCGCGTCGGCACGGTATGCGGGTCGGCGGCCATGTTCCCGCGTTCATGACCGCGGAACAGGCGGTGCGTGCCGGCTTCAATGAGATTCAGCACATGAACATGGTGTTCCTGAATTTCCTGTTCGACCAGGTGCCGGATACGCGTACACCCGCGCGCCTGACGGCGGTCGCCGAACACGCAGCCGGTCTGGACCTTGCATCCGTCGCGGTAAAGGTATTCATCGCGCTGCTCGCGGAGCGCAATGTCACGGTGGATCCGACGCTGCAGCTGTTTGAAAACCTGATCCTGGACCGGCCCGGCCAGGTAGCGACCGCCTATGAGCCTGTGGCGGGGCGCCTGCCGCCGATGGTACGCCGCGGATTGCAGGACGGCGGCTTTGGGACGCCTGAAGGGCGGGCAGGACGCTACCGCGACTCGTTTCATGCCATGCAGCGGATGCTGCTGGCGCTGCATGCCGCCGGCGTGCCGATCGTCGCGGGCACCGATTCCGTTTATGGATTCGCGCTGGTGCGCGAACTCGAACTCTATGTCGCGGCCGGGATTCCTGCGGCGGATGTCCTCGGCATGGCCACGCTCGGCGCCGCTCGCGCGGCGGGTCAGGGCGAACGCCTGGGTTCGATCGAACCCGGCAAGCTCGCCGACCTGATTCTCGTGGACGGTGATCCCAGCGTCGATCCCGCTGCACTTCGAAATCTTCGTCTGGTCGTGAAGGACGGCGTGCCGCTCGATCCGGAACAGTTGTGGCAGGAACTCGGGATCGGACCGCTGGAAATCACGAAGCCCTGATCCGCCGGGTTCACTCCGCCCGCAGCAGCCCGTCGAGCGCTTCCATGAGCTTCTGCACCTCGGCAGGCGATGTGTAATGCACGAACGAGGTGCGGATGGCGCCGTCTTCGGTATCGATGCCGAGCGCCTGCAGCAGCCGGAACGCATAGAAATGACCGGCGCCGACACCGAGCCCGGCCTGGGCCAGCCGGCCGGCGATGTCTGACGACGGCCGGCCTGCAATCGTGAAGGCAACCGTCGGCGCCCGTTCGGCTGCGCGCCTGCGGCCTATCAGCCGCACCTTCGCGTGGCGCGACAGGAGATCGAGCAGCGGCTGCAGGAGCCCGGTTTCGTGCTGGCGGAACAGGTCACGCACCGCGACAGCGCGATCCTGAACCGGCTTGCCGCCGAAACCGTGTCGGTCGGCGATCGCGTCCAGGTAATCCATCAACCCATTGACCGCTGCGATCTGTGCGTGATCCGGTCCGGCCGGCGTGAATCGGGCGCCGGGCTTGCCGGCGTTGAAAAAGTGTCCCTGATTCGGCAATGCCGCATTGAGGGCGCGGCGCATCACCATGGCGCCGAGGTGCGGGCCGTAGACCTTGTACAGCGAGAAAAAATAGAGATCCGCGCCGAGCGCATCGACATCTGGCAAGCCGTGCGGGCAGAACGAAACGCCATCGACGAAAACCCAGGCCCCCGCGCCATGAATCAGGTCGGCGAATTCGCGCACCGGATTGATCGACGCGACGATGTTGGAGCAGTGCGTGAACGCAACCATCTTCGTGCGTGGCCCCAGCAGCGCCTCGAGGTCTTCGCGCCGCAATTCGGCGGACTCCGGGTCGACTTTCCATTCCCGCACGACGATGCCGTCCGCCGCGAGCCGGTGCCAGGCGCCGACGTTTGCCTCGTGATCCTGGTCGGTGACGATCACCTCGTCGCCTTTGCTCAGGTGCTGGCGCAGTGCCTGGGCGACGACATACGTGTTCTGGGAGGAGGAGGGGCCGAAATGCAGCTCGTCCGTGCCGACGTGCAGCCATGCCGCCAGGCGTTCCTTCGCTGAGTCCATCTGCCTGCCGCCCTCCGCGGACGGCGCAAATGCGTAATAAGGCTGGACCTTGGTGCGGCGATAGAAGCGGTCCAGACAGTCGATGGTCTGCCCGCAGGCATAGGAGCCGCCCGCATTCTCGAAGTGCGAAAATCCCGCGAGCGACGGCTCGCTGAACGCCGGGAACTGGTTACGGACGAAGTCGAGGTCGAGTCGCATCATGGAATCCCCGTCAGACGATTCCGATCCTACACCGCGGCTTGCACCTACTGGTACCCGTCACCCGGAAAGCGCAATGTCGGCTCCGTGGAAGTCATGAACTCGGATATCTTCACCGATTAATGATGATTGATGACCTCCGAGGGCCGCGAAAGCGGCCCCCGTCATTTCTGGGGCCGAAAAAACGCACTAAAAAAGGCCGGACACCGAAGTATCCGGCCCATAGTCCGTCGCAATGCCCGGATCAGTTCGTGCCCGGCTGTTCCGGCTTCTCGCGCGGAGCATCGGCGTGATCGCCGCGATGCTTGGAGTGGCCTGCGCGCAGCTCTTCCATCGAGAGCAAGCCATTGCCGTCAGTATCCATGCGGGTGAAGCTTTCCTGGGTCATGCTCGAACGTACGGCCTGCATTTCCAGCAGGCTGACGCCGCCGTCACGATCCTTATCCATGCTTTCGAACATCCGGGAACTCATGGTGAGTTTCAGCTCGTCCTTGCTGACTTTGCCGTCCTTGTTCGCATCGAAGCTCGAATACTCCTCCTGCGTCAGGTCCGGATGCGCGGCGCGGACTTCCTCGAGCGTGTAATTCCCGTCCTTATCCGCGTCCAGGTTGCCGTAGTGATGGCCCTTTCCCGGCAACGTGCGCAATTCTTCCTCGCTCAGCTGCCCGTCGCGATTCGCGTCGGCCGCATCGAACTTCTCACGCGTGAAATCGGGGCGCGCAGCCTGGGCTTCCGCCAGGTCGACCTTGCCGTCGCCGTTGGTATCGAGCTTGGGGCGGTCCGGATTGCCGGCAAAAGCCGGGCCGGAAAGCAGCACTGTGATGGTCGCGGCCAGCGTCATGGCGTGGCCGGTCTTCAGTCCTTGAAACATGGCGGGTCCCTCCGGGGAATGTTATTGGGGTGCCTGTTATTGACCCTCTGCGCATGCCGCTAGTTCCGGAGCCCCCGGCAGCTGGCATAGTGCGGCCTGATGAATCGTCTCCTTTCACCGACACAGATTGCGCGCTTCGCAAGCGACGGTTTTCTCGTGATGCCCGGGTTCGTCGAGGACGAGCATTGCCTGCGGCTTCGCGAGCGCGCCCTGGAGCTCGCGATGCAGCACGTGCCGGCACCGCGGGAGGTGACGATCTTCACCGCGGATGGCAACGCACTGCATGCGAATGCCGATTACTTCCTGACCAGCGGCGAGGCGATCCGCTGCTTTTTCGAGAAGGATGCGTTTGACGGCGCTGGCCTGCTCCGGGCGGAGCCGCATCTCTGCCTCAACAAGCTGGGCCACGCGCTGCACGATCTCGATCCGGTGTTCGACACATTCAGCCGCACGCCGGATCTGGCGGCACTGGCGCACGACATCGGCATGGAGAAACCGCTGCTGCTGCAATCGATGTACATCTTCAAGCAGGCGCGCATCGGCGGCGAAGTCGCCTGTCACACCGACCACACCTATCTATGGACCGAACCGATGAGCGTCATCGGCTTCTGGTTCGCGATCGACGACGCGACGACGGAAAATGGCTGTATGTGGGCGTTGCCGGGCGGTCACCGTCTGCCGGTCCGGGAGCGCTCGCGACTCAACGAGGCGCGCACCGCCACGGTGCTCGAGGTGCTGGACCCGGAGCCGTACCCGACGGAGGGACTTGTGCCGCTCGAGGCGGAGCGCGGAACCCTGGTGCTGCTGAACGGCGCGCTGCCGCACCGCTCGGGTCCTAATCTCAGCGACAAGCCTCGACACGCCTACACGTTTCACGCCATCGACGGCCGGGCACGATACCTTGACGATAACTGGCTATCGCGTACCGCACTGCCATTGCGGGGGTTTGCCAGTACCTACCCCTGATCGGTCGCGATCAGTGCGCGAAATCCAGTCCGAGGTCCAGCGCCGGCGCGGAGTGGGTGAGCCACCCGAGCGAAATCGCATCGACGCCCGTGGCCGCGACTTCGGCGACATTCGCGGGCGTGACACCGCCGGAGGCTTCAGTCAGGCAGCGGCCGGCGACGAGCGTGACTGCCTCGCGCAGGAGATCGAGCGGGAAGTTGTCGAGCAGCACCGACTCCACGCCGCAGCGCAACGCCTCGTCGAGTTGTTCGAGCGCATCCACCTCGACCTGGATCGGCATCGCATGGCCTCGCTTCGACCGGACGCGTTCGACCGCGGCCGGGATCGAACCCGCGAGCGCGATGTGGTTGTCCTTGATAAGCACGGCATCGTAAAGGCCGATGCGGTGATTGATGCCGCCGCCCACGGTGACCGCATATTTCTCGATAGCGCGCAGGCCGGGTGTCGTCTTGCGCGTATCCTTGATCACGGTGCCGTAACTGGCGACCTGGCTAACGGCGGACGCCGTTGCGGTCGCGATACCGGAGAGCCGGCACAGGATGTTCAATATCGTCCTTTCGGTAGTCAGGATCGTGCGCGCCGAGCCGGAGAGTCGCGCGATGACTTCGCCGGGGACGACGTTGCTGCCGTCGTCCGCGATGACGGTAACCTGGGCGGGCTCGGGAAGCCTCGAGAACGCAATTGCAATGCAATCGACGCCGGCGATCCGTCCGTATTGGCGACTGCGTATCTGCGCCTTGGCCAGGTCTGCCCGTGGCACAACCGCATCCGTCGTGATGTCGCCGGCGTCGTTCAGGTCTTCCGCAAGCGCCGCCTCAACCGCGCGCGCGAGCGCCGCAAGCGCTGCCCCGGTCAAGCGACGCGGCTCCGGCTCATATTGAGTGTCTCGAGCGGCGCCGCTGCCGGCCGGCGGTAACTGCGCCAAGGCGGGCCGGCTGACGGATGCGGAAAGTCGGCGCGCTGATGGGCTCCCCGGGACTCGCGCCGCGCGATCGCTGCCATCAGCAACTCTCGCGCCACGACGAGGCGGTCTGCTTCCGCACGCGTTGCCGGAATCCAGGCATCCAGCCGCCGCAGCGCGGCAACCATCCGGGGTCCGGACCGCAACGGGCCCAGGCCGTTGCCTACCAGCCGGCGCAGCGTCCGGATCCGGTCGTCGTCGCGCCCGGTTTCAGGTAACTGGCGCGGTATTGTCAGTGGGCCCCGCGGGGATGGCAGGCGTGCGCGCCCCACTGCATGGGCGATCCGCTCGCCGAACACCAGCCCTTCGAGCAGTGAGTTGCTTGCCAGGCGGTTGCCGCCATGCAGACCCGTCGATGCGACTTCGCCACAGGCCCAGAGTCCGGCCATTGAGCTCGCGCCGTGTGCATCGGTTGCGATGCCGCCCATGTGGAAATGCGCGGCAGCGGTGACGGGCAGCGGTTGCGCGAGCGGATCCAGCCCCGCGGCCCGAGCCAGCGCACAGGCGCCCGGGAATCGCGTCTCCAGATCCCTCACACCGGTCGCATCCAGGAACACACTGCGGCCGGACGCGGCAAGTGCATGCACGTTCCGCGCGACGATGTCGCGCGGCGCGAGATCTGCATCCACGTGGATGGCACTCATGAACCTGCTGCCGGAATCGTCCAGGAGCTGCGCCCCTGCGCCGCGCAATGCTTCCGTCAGCAGGGGCAGCGGGTCTGCGTCGATCGCAAGCGCGGTCGGGTGGAACTGGACGAACTCAAGGTCGGCCAGCTCCACACCGCAGCGCGCGGCTGCGGCGAGACCGGCGCCTGCCGACGTTCCCGGATTGGTCGTGCGGTCGAAGCACGCGCCTATGCCACCGGTCGCGAGCACGACGTCAGGCGCCAACACCGCGAGCCGTTGGCGGGCGGGTCCGGCGAGCACGACCCCGGCCGCGCGGTCACCCGCAGTCACGATATCCAGCAGTTCGAAACCCTCGAAAATGCGGATGTCCGGGCGATCCTGGAGCGCGCTGCGCAGGCTGTGCATGATCACCGAGCCGGAGCGATCGCCGCCGGCGTGCACAATGCGATGCCAGGAGTGGCCAGCCTCGCGGCCCAATGCAAGCGTCCCGGAAGACGTGCGATCGAAGGCGACACCCAGCGCTTCCAGCCAGGAGACGCGCTCGGCGGCTGCCGCAGCGACCAGCGCGGCAATTTCCGACTGCGCGAGACCTGCCGAAACGGCGAGGGTATCGGCTGCATGTGAAGAGGGGGAATCGTCCGCCGACATGGCGGCCGCGATTCCGCCCTGTGCAAGCCAGGATGAACCGCCGCCCACCGGTTCGTTGGCGACAATGACGCAGCCATCCAGCGCAAGCGCAGTCGCGCAGCCCGCGATGCCGCCGCCGACCACTACGGCCGGGGCGGTAACGAAGTCATCGACGATCATGTCTTGACCTCGAGCATCCGCGTTACGGCAACACGCGCGCGCTCGGCGATCCCGTCCGGGATGTGGACTTCGTGCTGCAGGTGTCGCAGTGAATTCGCGATCCCCGCGAGCGTGATGCGCTTCATGTGCGGGCAGAGGTTGCAGGGCCGGACGAACTCGACTTCCGGCAACTCGGCCGCGACGTTGTCGGACATCGAGCATTCGGTGACCATGACGACCCGGGCCGGACGATTACGTTCGACCCAGGTGATCATTCCGGTCGTGGACCCGACGAAATCCGCTTCGGCGAGTACGTCAGGCGGGCATTCCGGGTGGGCGATGATGCGGATGCCGGGATGGTTCAGCCGATAGCTGCGGAGTTCATTGCCGGTAAAGCGCTCGTGCACCATGCAGCTGCCTTCCCAGAGAATGACTTCGACTCGGGTTTGCGACGCGACCCACCGGCCGAGATACTGGTCGGGCAGGAATATCACGCGGTCGCTGCCCAGCGATTCAACAACGGCGACCGCATTCGACGAAGTGCAGCAGATGTCCGATTCCGCTTTTACTTCAGCCGAAGTGTTGACGTAGCTCACCACCGGAACGTCCGGATAGCGCTGGCGGAGCATACGCACGTCGGCACCCGTGATCGACTCGGCCAGCGAACAGCCGGCGCGCAGGTCGGAGATCAGCACGGTCTTGCCTGGATTCAGCAGCTTGGCGGTCTCGGCCATGAAGTGGACGCCGGCCATCAGGATCACGTCAGCGTCGGTATCCGCCGCCATGCGTGCGAGCGCCAGCGAATCGCCACGCAGGTCTGCGACGCCGTGATAGATGTCGGGCGTCATGTAGTTGTGGGCGAGGATCACCGCACCGCGGGACGCCTTCAGCGCTTCGATCTCCGCCAGCAGCGGCTCCAGCACCGCGATTTCGACGTCCGGTAATACACCTGCAAGGCCGCCCATGGCGTCCTCCATTTATGCTCTGAGTGAGCATTTATGGGGATTATAGATCAGTAGACGCGGGCGCGCACGATTTCACGACGGAAGCGGAATAGCTCCGCAGGCCGACCGCGGGCAGGGCGATCGAAGGTTCCGGTCGGCTCGAGCAACCGGCCCTGACTGATCAGCCGCCGGAAATTCTGCTTGTGGAGCCGCATGCCAGTCAGGGCCTCGACGGTTCGCTGCAGCCGGAACAGTGTGAAGGTCTCCGGCAGGAGCTCGAAAACGACCGGGCGGTACTTCAGTTTTCCGCGCAGCCTTCCCAGAGCCGTGGCCGCAATTCGACGATGATCGTGGACAAGTTCAATGCCGGCCCGTAACTCCAGATCGGGCTTGCGTCCCCGATCGCGCAGGCTTTCCGGAACCAGTCGTGCCTCGTAGAGCAGTTCGTAACGCTCGAGTACACGGATCGGGTCCCAGGGCCGTCGGCCGCCGAAATTGGCGTCCAGGCGGTGCCGTCTTTCCGTGCTTCTGCCGGCCCAACGCAGGAGTGCCGGCAATAATTCGTTCGTGACGACTTCCACTTCCCCCTTGCGCCGATCCTCCCAGGGAAAAATTTCGTAGAAATCGAGCCAGGCGGCACCTTGCGCAGGCTGCGCTTCCTCGATGAGAGCCAGATAGGCGACCGACAACAGCCGCACGCCGCGCGCATCGCGCTGCCGATCCCGGTCGCCGAATGTGTAGAGCTGCTCCACATAGCCGAGTTCGTGGCCGGTCCGCTTCGCGACCCAGCGTCGCAGGCCACGCTCAAGCGTGAGATCACGTTCGGTGTCGAGCGGGCCGACTGGCAGCGACGGGACGGATTCACCCCGCATCCATGCCGTGAGAATACGCGGCCGTTCGTCCGTAACCGCGACGATCACGGCATCGAGTCGCAGCGTCAGCCGGCGCGTCATGGCAGTGATCTTGCCACGGAGACGGCCGCAAACGGCCATTTCGGCCGTGAACACCGGCCGCCGATTGCTGATTGCGGGCGTCGCGGTCCATCATGTGGCCATGAAACACCTCATCGCCGCATTGTCCTTGCTCCCGTTCGTCGCATTTGCGCAGGAATCCATGCGCATCCAGCCGGAAGTGCAGAAGTTGCGGGCCCAGGTTGCTCGGCTCGCGACGTTCCCGGTAGAGGTCGACCTGGCGGGAATGCCTGCGCCTGAGCGGCGGGCGCTCGCCAGCCTGATCCGCGCCGCGCGCATCGTCGACGCGCTGCACCTGCGCCAGGTATGGGCCGGCAACGAGGCGCTCCTGCTGAAGCTGCTCGAGGACCGGACCATGCTGGGCGAAGCGCGGTTCGATTACTTCATGGTCAACAAGGGACCCTGGTCGGCGCTTGATCAGGACGCCGCGTTCATACCGGGCGTGCCGGACAAGCCGAAGCACGCCAACTACTATCCCGCGGGCGCCACCCGTGAAGAAGTCGAAGCCTGGATCGCGGGACTTGGCGATGCGGAAAAGACCGCCGCGACCGGCTTCTTCACGACCATCCGGCGCGACCCGGCCGGCCAGTTCCGTGCCGTGCCCTACAGCGTGGAGTACCAGGGCGAGCTCGCCGAGATGGCCCGAGAGCTGCGGGCTGCCGCCGCGTTGACCACACAGCCGACGCTCAAGGCATTCCTCGAATCGCGCGCGGACGCGTTCCTCTCGAACGACTATTACGCCAGCGACGTGGCCTGGATGAAGCTCGATTCCACCATCGAGCCGACGATCGGCCCTTACGAGGTCTATGCCGACGAGTGGTTCAACTACAAGGCCGCCTTCCAGGCCTATATCACCGTGCGTGACGATGCCGAGACCGCGAAGCTGGAGCGATTCGGCCAGGAGTTGCAGTGGCTGGAAGACCGGCTGCCATTCGATCCGCGTTACCGGCGCAAACAGCTCGGCGGTCTCGCCCCGATGCGGGTCGTGAACGTGTTGTTCGCCGCGGGCGAGGGCAACCAGGGCGTGCAGACCGCGGCGTTCAACCTGCCGAACGACGAACGCATTGTCGCGGAGATGGGCTCGAAGCGGACCATGCTGAAAAACTACCAGGAAGCGAAGTTCCGCCACGTGCTGGCGCCGATCTCGAAAGTTGCGCTGGCCTCTGCAGACCAGCCGTTCGTGAATTTCGACGCGTTTTTCACGCATATCCTGATGCACGAGATCATGCACGGCCTTGGGCCCACCAACACCGGCGCGGGCGGCAGCGGCGGCGGCGTGCGCCAGGCGATCAAGGAGCACTACAGCGTGCTTGAAGAGGCGAAAGCCGACGTCTCCGGCCTCTGGGCCCTGCAACAGCTGATGGACAAGGGCGTGCTGGACCGATCGCTGGAGCGCGCGATGTACACGACATTTCTCGCGTCGTCGTTCCGCACGCTGCGCTTCGGCATGACCGCATCGCATGCCAAGGGCATGGCACTGCAGGTCAACTACCTGCTGGACGCGGGCGCGTTTACCGTGAGCAGGGACGGCACTTTCAGCGTGAACATGAAGAAAGTGAAGAAAGCCGTCACGGGGCTCGCGCGGGAGCTTCTGACCCTGCAGGCGACCGGCGACTATGCGGGGACGAAAAAACTGTTCGACCGCATGGTCGTGGTCCGCCCGGAAGTGCAGTCGGTTCTCGACCGGCTGGATGACGTGCCGGTGGATATCCGTCCGCAGTTTGTCACGGCGGAAACGCTCGAGCGTGAATGAGGCGATCGACGATTGCAGCGACGCCGGTTCGGATCGGGTCGCAGCAGGGCAGGGCGGTGCGTTTTGAGACGTCCGCGAGCGCCTGACCGGCATCCTTGTCTCCGAGCTGCGAGGTGTTAAGGCAGACCCCGACGAATCGCGCCGCCGGATTAGTCAGCCGCGCAGCGCCGCGGTAGCTTTCGAATGCGGTGTCATAAGACGGGATGGCGAATCCCGGATAGTCCGCGATCTCCCGGCGCGCGAGATCGTGGCAGAGCACCAGGGCATCCGGCTGGCTGCCGTGGATGAGCCCGAGCGTCACGGCGGCATAGGCCGGATGAAACAGCGAACCCTGGCCCTCGATGACGTCCCAATGCGACGGTGACGCATCCGGCGAAAGCCATTCCGCCGCTCCCGAAACAAAGTCGGAAACGACCGAATCGACCGCAACGCCGCGCCCAGCGATAAAGATGCCGGTCTGACCCGTTGCACGGAAGTCCGCGTCAATGCCGCGCGAGCGCAGTTCCTTCTCGATCGCGAGGGCGGTGTATTTCTTGCCGACCGCGCAGTCCGTGCCGACGGTCAGCAAGCGCATGCCGCTGCGCTTGCGGCCCGTCCCGGGCGCGAACGATTGCCGCGGTTGCCGCACCTCGATCAGCTGCCGGCCTGTCTGTTCCGCTGCGGCCGCGATTTCCGGAACGCCCGCAAGCGGCTGATGCAGGCCGGAGG
>JALYJS010000361.1 GCA_030799345.1 Pseudomonadota bacterium
GCCATGTCCTTCAATGTCTTCGCGCGCTCGCGCTGCGATTCCACGATCGCGTCCAGCGCGGGGCCGCATTCGGTGCTGACGCCGAGTTGCTCGAGCTGCCAGCGCAGCTCCGCCGCGACCTGTCCGGCGGGCAGCTTCATCAAATGCTGTTGGTTGATCCACGCGAGCTTGTCGGGATTGATCGCGGAGGCGGACTTGTTGACGTCCTGGATGTCGAACAGACCGCACATCTCGTCCAGCGAGAAAATCTCCTGGTCACCGTGTGACCAGCCCAGCCGCGCAAGGTAGTTCAGCAGCGCCTCCGGCAGGTAGCCTTGCTCGCGGTACTGCAGCACCGAGACGGCGCCATGGCGCTTGGACAGCTTGGTGCCGTCCGGCCCAAGGATCATCGGCAGATGCGCGTAAACCGGCGGTTCCACGCCCATCGCGCGCAGCATGTTCATCTGGCGCGGCGTGTTGTTTAGGTGATCGTCCCCGCGGATCACGTGCGTCACTTTCATGTCGTGATCGTCCACGACCACGCAGAAGTTGTAGGTGGGATTGCCATCGGAACGCTCGATGATCAGGTCGTCGAGCTCGGCGTTCTGAAACACGACCTTGCCGTGCACGGCATCGTCCACGACCACGGCCCCGTCCTGCGGGTTGCGAAACCGCACGACCGGCGTCACGCCAGCGGGCGGTTCACGGCCATCGCGGCAGCGGCCGTTATAGCGGGGCTTTTCCTTGCGCGAGAGCTGCGCGTTGCGCATCTGCTCGAGTTCGTCCTTCGAGCAATAACAGTGGTATGCCTTGCCCTCCGCAAGCCATTGTTGGATGACCGCACGGTAGCGCGGGTAGCGTTCGGATTGGTAGAACGGCCCCTCGTCGGGCTTGAGGCCGAGCCAAGTCATGCCGTCGAGAATCACCTTGACTGCCTCAGGCGTCGAGCGCTCGCGATCGGTGTCTTCGACCCGCAGGATGAACACGCCGCCATGGCGGCGCGCATAGAGCCAGCAAAAAAGAGCCGTGCGGACGCCGCCGATATGCAGCAGTCCAGTCGGGCTCGGGGCAAAGCGGGTTCTGACGGTCATTCAGCACGCGATTGTATCGCGTTGCCGTCAGGGGCATGGACCCGTAAAATCGCCGCCTGGCGGGCGGTTAGCTCAGCGGTAGAGCACTGCTTTCACACGGCAGGGGTCGCAGGTTCAAGCCCTGCACCGCCCACCACATTTGGACGGCTATGACCGCATCACGCGTTCAGCCGCCTTCACCAGGAAACCAGATCTCGTCTCTCCGTGCTTCTGTGCGTATTCATCGATGCGTCGCAACGTCGACGCGGGCACGGTGATGTTGATCTTTTCGGCCGGGCCGAAATACTTCTCGACGGGGACGTCCACAATCCCCCACGTCCAGCCTTTGTATTCACGATCTGCCTGCCATGCGGTCATCGGCTTGGGCAGCGGCAATTTCTTCTCGGTCTCAGCCAGGACCTCGCAGTGAGCTGCGATGGCCTGCCGCGCGTTATCAAAGGCTTCCTCGACGGTATCGCCGGCACTGAAGCAGCCCGGCAAATCCGGTACGACGACGCCAAATACGCTCTTCTTCGTACCTGCTTCAATTGCAATCGTGAATTTCATATCAATCTCGCCTGTTTCCTGATCTTGTGCACCAAGCCTTTGCCCAGGTCCTTCTTGGGATGCGGCACCGTAAGGTGCCCCGTTTTCGTGGGGTGCTTGAAAATATGATGACTGCCCGAGACTCGATCCTCGATCCAGCCCGCTTTCTTCAGGTCCCGGATCAAATCATCGCTCTTCATGGTGGTTATTATACCTACCAATTGGGGTTGTCAAGAACAGGGCGCGACAACTGGGATGCCTGACCCTTTACCCAGCGTTGTCGCGCTCGGGCGAGGTAGGTGTGTCTTTCAACACTGAAAGGGGATGCGACCCCTTTAGGCGTGGGCGTCGAGCAGCGCGAGGATCTCGGCGGTTTTCTCTTTCATCATGGCTTCGTTGCCACGCGACTCAACGTTGAGGCGGATCAGCGGTTCAGTGTTCGAGGTCCGCAGATTGAAGCGCCAGCGCGGGTGTTCGATGGAGAGCCCATCAACCTCTTCCACCTTGACCGAGCCTGGCGAGTACCGGGCGCGGATGGCCGCGATGGCGCCGGCGACGTCGCCGATCTTGCGGTTGATTTCGCCGCTGGATGGAAACAGCTTGATGCGCTCGTTGACGAGCGAAGACAGCGGCTTGCCGGTCCGGGACAGGATCTGCGCCATCACGAGCCAGGGTATCGTGCCGCTGTCGCAGTACGAGAAATCGCGGAAGTAATGGTGCGCGCTCATCTCGCCGCCATAAATGGCGTCGGCCTCGCGCATGCAGTGCTTCATGAAGGCATGGCCGGAC
>JALYJS010000416.1 GCA_030799345.1 Pseudomonadota bacterium
GCTCGAACTGAACGAGATCAGCGAGCCATTCCGTACGCAGTTCGGCTGGCACATCGTGCAGCTGCTCGGCAAGCGCACGCATGACCAGAGCGACGAGGTGCGCCGCCAGTCCGTCCTGGTGGCGCTGCGCGAGAGCAAGCTCGACGAGGAGACCGAGTTGTGGCTGCGACGACTCCGCGACGAGGCCTACGTCGAGATCCGCAATCCCTGAACGCAAAGCGGATCGTCGTCACCACCGGCGAGCCCGCGGGCATCGGCCCGGATCTCGCGCTCGCCGCCGCGCTCACGGACTGGCCCTGCCAGCTCGTTTTTGTCGGCGATCCCGAACTCCTTGCCGCGCGCGCAACCCTGCTGTCGCTTGACGTCGCCATAAGCACGTGGCGTGAAGCAGCGCCCGTAATCCCCCACCGCGCCGGCACGATGCCGGTGCTGGTGCGGCCGCTCGCAAAGCCGGCGCTCGCCGGCAAGCCCGATCCCGCCAATGCGAGATATGTGCTCGCTCTGCTGGATGCGGCAATGGAAGGCTGTCTGGACGGTCGCTTTGCCGCGATGGCGACTGCCCCGGTGCAGAAGTCCTCGATCAACGATGCCGGTATCGGCTTCAGCGGCCACACGGAATACCTTGCTGCCCGGAGCGGCGCGGCGAAACCCGTGATGCTGCTGGTTGCAGGAACCCTTCGCGTTGCGCTCGCCACGACCCACCTTCCGCTCACCGACGTACCGCTTCACGTGACACGCGAATCGTTGGGCGCGACGCTCGACGTGCTCAACCAGGGACTGGCCGCAGCGTTCGACCTGCAACGACCGCGCATCCTGGTCTGCGGCCTCAATCCGCATGCCGGCGAAGGCGGCCACCTGGGACGCGAGGAACTCGATGTCATCGCACCTGCGGTCGCGGCCGCCCGCGCACTCGGCATCGACGCCACCGGTCCTGTTCCGGCAGACACGGCGTTCGCGCCCGCGTCACTCGCGGCGACCGACGCCGTGCTCGCGATGTTTCACGATCAGGGGCTGCCGGTCGTGAAGCACGCCGGCTTCGGCCGTGCGGTCAACCTGACGCTTGGATTGCCGTTCTGGCGCACCTCGGTCGACCACGGCACGGCACTCGATCTGGCGGGCAGTGGACGCGCAGATCCCGGCAGCCTGTTCGAGGCGATCGGGCTCGCACAGCGGCTCGGATGATTCGCGCCCGCAAGCGCTTCGGCCAGCATTTCCTGCATGACCCGGGTGTCATTTCCCGCATCGTCGCCGCGGTCGATCCGAAGCCGGGCGAACACGTCGTCGAGATCGGTCCGGGACTCGGCGCGCTGTCGCGGCCGCTGCTTGAGCGCTGCGGACGCCTCGAGGTGATCGAGCTCGACCGCGACGTCATACCGGAACTGCAGCGGCACTGTTCCAACGCCGGCGAGCTCGTCGTCCGGCAGGGAGACGTGCTTCAGATGGACATCGCCGCGCTGTACGGCGACGGTCGGCCGCTCAGGCTGTGCGGCAACCTGCCATACAACATATCCACGCCGCTGCTGTTCCATCTGCTTGAATCGCGTGCCGTCATTGCCGACATGCACTTCATGCTGCAGAAAGAAGTTGTCGAACGGATGGTCGCCGGACCCGGCGGCAAGATCTATGGCCGTCTGACCGTCATGCTCGCCGCCGCCTGCCGGGCGGAATTGCTGTTTCGCGTGGGCAGCGGCGCCTTCCGCCCGGCGCCGGCCGTCGATTCGGCGGTGGTCCGGCTGGTCCCTCACGCCGCCCTGCCGTTTCCGCTGCCCGATGCCGCGCGGTTCGCGCGGGTCGTCTCCGCGGCATTCTCGATGCGGCGCAAGACGCTGCGTAACTCGCTGCGCGGGATGGTCACGGAGCAGGCCTTTGCCGCCACCGGCATCGATGCCGGCCGCCGGCCCGAGACGCTGGAACCCGCGGAATTCGCAAAACTCGCTGCACAACCGGCTCCTGCCGCGACCGGCATATAATGTCCCCGGCATGAGCATCTACCGGAACATCCTGCTGGTCGTCGATCTGGGCGAGCACAGCGAACTGATCGGCGCGAGGGCGCGGGACCTCGCCGCGCTTTTCGGCGCCGAGTTGTCGGTCCTGCATATTGTCGAGTACGTGCCGGTGGAACCGATGGGCGAGACGCTGTTGCCGGCAATGCAGATCGAGGAAGAGCTGGTGACTCGCGCAAAGCAGCGACTTGGCGAGCTCGCCGCGAAGCTCGGCATCGCCAGCGTGCGTCTCGACGTCGCGGCCGGCAACATCAAGGCCGAGATCGTCCGGGCCGCGCAGGAACGCCACGCGGACCTGATCGTGCTCGGATCCCGGGAGCGCCGCGGCCCTTCGATTCTCGTGAATTTCACGGAAGACACGGTGCTGCACGCCGCGCCTTGTGACGTGCTCGCCGTCCGACTGCGCTAGGACGGCACATGGAGGAAGCGAGCGAGCATCTGGTGACGGTGGACGTTGACACACGTTACCTGGAAGACCAGTCCGATCCCGAAGAGCGCCGCTTCGTGTTCGCGTACACGATCACGATCCGCAATCGTGGCGCCGTCCCGGCCAAGCTGCTCGCGCGGCATTGGGTCATCACCGATGCGAATGGAAAGGTGCAGGAAGTGCGCGGGGAAGGCGTCGTCGGCGAGCAGCCGCACCTGCTGCCGGGACAGGGCTTCCGCTACACGAGCGGCGCCGTGCTCGAAACGCCGGTGGGCGCCATGCAGGGCTCGTACCAGATGCTGGCCGATGACGGCGTGAAGTTCGACGCGCCGATCCCGCCCTTCACGCTCGCGATCCCCGGCACGATTCACTAAACCGGATGGCGCTCTACGCGATCGGCGATCTGCAGGGCTGCCATGCGGAGTTCGTCGCCCTGCTCGACCGGCTGCGTTTCGATCCGGCCGTCGACCGACTGTGGCTCACCGGCGACCTGGTCAACCGTGGACCGGCATCGCTCGAGGTACTGCGCGCGGTGCGCGGACTGGGCGCCGCCGCGACCACCGTGCTCGGCAATCACGACCTGCACCTGCTCGCGATGGCCTGGGCGCCCGAGTCGGTCCAGCGCCATGAGCCGGAATTGCAGGCCGTGCTGGACGCGCCGGATGCGGATGAACTGCTGTCCTGGCTGGCGGGGCGGCCGCTCCTGCATCGCGACGCGGCGCTCGGCTGGACGCTGATCCACGCCGGTCTCGCGCCGCAGTGGACGCTGATGCAGGCCGAGGCCTGCGCGCGGGAGGTCGAGGCCGCTCTCAGCGAGAATCCGGCGGCATTGCTCGGCGGAATGTATGGCGACATGCCCGATCGCTGGTCGCCGCAGCTTGCCGGCATCGAGCGCCATCGATTCACGATCAATTGCCTGGCCAGATTGCGGTTCGTGGACCGCGGTGGCCGGCTGTTGCCACGCCTGAAAGGCCCGGTCGACAAGGCGCCGCACGGCGCGATTCCGTGGTTCCGTCATCCCCAGCGGAGGACCAAAGAGGACCGGCTGGTATTTGGCCACTGGTCGGCGCTCGGCTACCTCGCGGAACCGGCCTTGCGCGCGCTCGACACGGGATGCGTCTGGGGCGGGTCGCTGTGCGCGACGCGGCTCGATGCCGAGGAGCCGCCGGTCATGCTGCCCTGCCGCGGCAGCCAGGTGCCGGCTGCCTGATCAGTTGGCCAGAGCCTGCACGGCATCCGCGGGCGGAGTGCCGGTCAGCACCTCGAAGCGCAGATCGATGCGGTTGCCGACGAGCTGGTGCGGGATGCAGTTGACGTCGCCCTGCACATTGCGTGTCAGGAATTTCGGCATCACGCGATCGCGGAACACCTCGACCAGTTCGCAGTCGCCCATATCGAGACCGCGCGGCGAATTGCGCTTGATCGTGACCGGTTTCCAGACACCCAGCACGGGCTCGCCGACGTCTCGCGCACCGGATTCGGGAAGTTCCGGCGCATAGAACACGATCTTGAGGCGCGGAAACTCGGCGACCAGGGCATAGCCATCGTCGCAACCGCGTTCCGTGATCTTGATGTCCGGCCGGGCGCCCAGGTGCTTCAGCAGCAGTTTGACTTTGCTGCGCAGTCCACCGCAGGAGTAACGTGTGGTGAAACCGCTGTAGACAAACTGCACTTCGTGCCGCTTCCATGCAGCCGCGGCCTCGTCGGCGCCGGATTCGTTCGCAATGGCAGGCAAAGCAGCCAGAACGGCCGCCACTACGAATGCGCCCCGCAGCCCCATGATCCGCACCTCTGTCAGACGACCCGAAACCTGAGACCCGCCGCGGCAGGTAGGGTTCCGTCGCGTGACTATAATGACACGATGACGATCATGCGATTCGAGTGGGCCGGCCGGCTGCTGTCGGCAGATGTTTCGATGCCCGTTTCAATCGCAATTCCGCTTGATTTTGGCGGTCCGCAAGCGGCCTGTTTCGACGCGCCACCCGCCACTTCCCGGCCCCTGCACGCCGGTCTTGGATGCAACTGCGACGTGCTGACGCTCGCGCCGCATTGCAATGGCACGCACACCGAATGTGTCGGTCACCTGACCGAGGACCGTGTCGCAGTCAGCGACTGCGTGCGGGGCGAAATGGTGCTGGCATTGCTGGTTACAGTCGAACCTGTTGCCGCCGCGGCGACGCCGGAAGACAGTGATCCGCTGCCGGCGCCGGGCGATCTGCTCGTGACGGCGGCCGCTCTGGATACGGCCTTCCGGTTACACGAGACCGCAGCACCACGCGCGATGATCCTGCGTACAACGCGGGAGTCGTCACGCAGACCGCACCACCACTATCGCGGGCCGGCACCGGCGCCCTACCTGTCGCGCCAGGCGGCGGCATGGCTCGTAGACCGCGGGATCGACCATGTCGTACTCGACCTGCCGTCGGCCGACCGCGCGGAAGATGGCGGCCGACTGACCGCGCACCGCACTTTTTTCGGATTGCCCGCCGGCTCACGTCGCGCCGGTGACGCAAAACGCCCCCAGGCAAGCATCACCGAACTCGCCTGGATCGCGGCCGCCATACCGGACGGGCATTACCTGCTCGACCTCCAGATTCCGGCATTCCTGTCGGATGCGGCGCCGTCGCGGCCGCTCCTGTATGCGGTGGACTTCGCATGAGTCGGGTGCTGACGCATGACGTGGCGCGGGCACGCGATGCCGCCGACCCGCTGTCGCCACGGCGCAGCGAATTTCATTTTCCGCAAAGGCCCGATGGGACGCCGGCAATCTATCTCTGCGGCAACTCGCTCGGCCTGCAGCCCCGGGCGGCCGCCGCGGCGGTCGCTCGCTTCATGTCCGAATGGCAGCGTCTGGGTGTGCTCGGCTACCAC
>JALYJS010000443.1 GCA_030799345.1 Pseudomonadota bacterium
GTCCGAGCACGTCGGACATGCCGTAGAGGCCCGGGGGTTTCCCCACCAGCCAGCGCGCCGCCGTCAGTGCGCCGGCGGCGAATGTCATGCGGTCGGTGGCCCGGTGCACGAGTTCGAGCGATTCGCCGGTTCCCGCAAACAGGACGTGGTGATCGCCGACGATGTCGCCGGCCCGCAGGCTGGCGAAGCCGATGGTGCCCGGAACGCGGCTCGCGGACTGGCCCAGGCGACTGTCGACAGCCTGGGCCGCGAGTGTGCCACCCCGCGCCCCGGCGACGATCTCGCCAAGGCGCAGCGCCGTGCCGGAGGGCGCGTCCACCTTGTGGCGATGGTGGGCTTCCAGGATCTCGACATCGTAATCCGCGGGCAGCGCCGCGGCGGCGCGGGCCGCTAGGCCGAACAGGAGGTTCATGGCCAGCGACATATTGGGTGCGACCAGCACCGGCAGCCGCTCGCTGGTGCGACGGATGTGCGCGTGACGCGTGGCGTCGATCCCGGTCATGCCGATCACGACTGGGATCCCGCGAGCTTCGATGGCGGACAGGTTGTCTTCGAGCGCTGCCGGCAACGTGAAATCGATCGCGATGACCGCGTTCGCGAGCGCCTGCCGGCGATCCGACGTGACCGACACGGCCAGTGGCGTGCCATGGGCAAGCTCGCCCGCATCGCGGCCGAGCGTCGCGGAATCGGGCGAGGCCAGTGCGCCCGACAGCCGAAAATCGGCCGATTCCCGCAATGCACGCACGAGACTCTGGCCCATGCGCCCGCTCACTCCCAGTATCGCGACATTCATCATGTCAGCTGCCGATCTTGCTGAAGAACTGCTTGACGCCCTCGAGCCATGAACGCTCGCGGGGATTGTGCCGCTCGCCGTCGGCGGAGAGCGAGGTCTCGAACTTGCGGAGCTGGTCCTTCTGCTCGGCATTCAGATCCACGGGGGTTTCGACGACGATGCGGCAGAACAGGTCGCCGGTCGCGCCACCGCGCACCGGCTTCACGCCTTTCTCCTTCAGCCGGAATACCCGGCCGGACTGCGTGCCTGCGGGCACCTTGATCATGGCCTGGCCGTCGAGCGTAGGCACCTCGATACTGCCGCCAAGCGCGGCGGTCACGAAGCTGACCGGCACCTCGCAGGAGAGATGCGCATGATCCCGTTCGAAGATCGGATGCTCACGCACGACCACTTCGACATACAGGTCGCCGGGCGGGCCGCCGTTCCGGCCTGATTCTCCTTCGCCCGCGAGACGGATGCGATCGCCCGTGTCGACGCCGGCCGGCACCTTGACCGACAGCCGCTTGTGCACCCGCACACGGCCCTGGCCGCTGCAGGTCGCACACGCTTCCTTGATGATCTTCCCCCGACCTTTGCAGCGCGGACAGGTTTGCTGAACCGCAAAAATGCCCTGGCTCACGCGCACCTGACCCGATCCCGAACAGGTCTCGCAGTTTGCAGGTGTGTGTCCGCGCGCCGCGCCGGAGCCGCTGCACTCCGTGCACTCGGCGACAGTCTGGAAATCGATTTCGGTTGCCGTGCCGAACACCGCCTGCTCGAGATCGAGCGCGAGCTCGTAACGCAGGTCGGCGCCCCGGTAGACGGCGCTGCGACCCCCACGCCGGCCACCGCCGCCGAAGATGTCGCCGAACATGTCGCCGAACACGTCGCCGAACGCGTCCGACGGGCTGAACCCCTGCCCGCCCGCTCCGCGCGCGGCATCGAGTCCCGCATGGCCATACTGGTCGTAGGCCGCGCGCTTCTGCGTGTCGGTCAGGATTTCGTATGCTTCTTTCGCTTCCTTGAAGCGTTCCTCGGCTTCCTTGTCGTCCGGATTGCGGTCCGGATGGTATTTCATGGCCAGGCGCCGGTATGCCTTCGTGACGGCATCCTCGGTGGCGTTTCTCGGTATGCCCAGCACCTGGTAGTAATCACGTTTCGACATGTAGCCCCTCACGCACGAACGCCGGGAGACCCGTGGTCACCCGGCGGCCGTTGGAACGTCGAACGCGGGAACGGATGCCGTCAGTCCGGCTTCGGTCCCTTGTCCTTGATTTCCTCGAACTCCGCATCGAGTACTTCGTCCCCGGATGCGTCCGCACCGGGCTTCGGCCCTGCGCCGCCCTCGGCGCCCGGGGCGCCGCCTTCGGCCTGGTAGGCGCGCTGCACCACGGGCGCGCTCACTTTGGCAAGCGCTTCCGCCTTGTTCTCGATGGCCCCCTTGTCATCGCCCTTCAACGCTCCGCGCAGGTCGCTTAGGGCCGCCTCGATCGCGACGCGCTCCTCGCCCGTCACCTTGTCGCCGAGGTCCTTCAGCGCCTTGTCGGTCGCATGCAGCAGCGCATCGGCGCGGTTGCGGGTCTCTACCAGCTCGCGGAACCGCTTGTCCTCCTCGGCATGCGACTCGGCGTCGCGCACCATCTGCTTGATCTCCTCCTCGGACAGGCCGCTCGACGCCTTGATCACGATCTTCTGTTCCTTGCCCGTCGCCTTGTCCTTCGCAGAGACGTGCAGGATGCCGTTCGCGTCGATGTCGAAGGTGACCTCGATCTGTGGCATGCCGCGCGGTGCCGGCGGGATGTCCGTCAGGTCGAATTTGCCGAGCGACTTGTTGTCGCTCGCGCGGTCGCGCTCGCCCTGCAGCACGTGGATCGTGACGCCGCTCTGGTGATCCTCAGCGGTCGAGAATACCTGTGACGTCTTGGTCGGAATGGTGGTGTTCTTTTCGATCAGCCGGGTCATGACGCCGCCCAGCGTTTCGATGCCGAGCGACAGCGGCGTCACGTCGAGCAGCAGCACGTCCTTGACGTCGCCCGCCAGCACGCCGCCCTGGATCGCGGCACCGACAGCAACCGCCTCGTCCGGATTGACGTCCTTGCGTGGCTCCTTGCCAAAGAAATCCTTCACCGCTTTCTGCACCTGCGGCATGCGGGTCTGGCCACCGACCAGGATCACTTCATCCACCTCGTTGATCGACAGCCCGGCGTCCTTCAGGGCGACCCGGCACGGTTCGATCGTGCGATTGACGAGGTCCTCCACCAGCGACTCGAGCTTGGCTCGGGTCAGTTTCAGCGTCAGGTGTTTCGGACCGGAGGCGTCCGCCGTGATGTACGGGAGGTTGATCTCGGTCTGCTGGCCGGACGAGAGTTCGATCTTCGCCTTCTCCGCGGCTTCCTTCAGCCGCTGAATGGCGAGCGGATCCTTGCGCACGTCGACGCCGCTCTCTTTCTGGAACTCGGCCGCGATGTAGTCGATGATCCGGCGGTCGAAATCCTCGCCGCCCAGGAACGTATCGCCGTTCGTGGACATCACCTCGAACTGGCGCTCGCCGTCCACATCCGCGATTTCGATGATCGAGATGTCGAAGGTACCGCCACCGAGGTCGTACACCGCGATCTTCCGGTCCTTGCCTTTCTTGTCCATGCCGTACGCCAGCGCCGCGGCGGTCGGCTCATTGATGATGCGACGCACATTGAGGCCCGCGATGCGCCCCGCATCCTTGGTGGCCTGGCGCTGGGCGTCGTTGAAATAGGCGGGCACCGTGATGACCGCGTCGGTCACGGTCTCGCCGAGATAGTCCTCGGCGGTCTTCTTCATTTTCATCAGCACGCGCGCGGAGATCTCCGGCGGAGCCATCTGCTTGCCCTGGGCCTCGAGCCAGGCATCGCCGTTGTCGGCGCGCACGATCTTGTAGGTCTCCAGCGGGATGTCCTTCTGGACCACGTTGTCCTCGAAGCGGCGGCCAATCAGCCGTTTCACCGCATGGAACGTGTTCTGCGGATTGGTGACCGCCTGGCGCTTGGCCGGCTGGCCGACCAGGACCTCGCCGTCCTTGGTGAAAGCGATGACCGACGGGGTCGTGCGGTCGCCTTCGCTGTTCTCGAGTACTTTTGGTGCCCCGCCTTCCATGACGGCCACGCAGGAGTTCGTGGTACCGAGGTCAATGCCGATGATCTTGGCCATTAGTCTGGTTTCCGGTAGTTGGACTGGCTTGGGAGTGGGGACTGCAGTCGCCGGTTTCAACCGCCGGCGGGCCCCGGGTCCGCAACTTCTGCAGGCGGCACGGTTGATACGATGACCCGGGCGGGCCGCAGCAGGCGGCCGTTCAGCAGCCAGCCGCGCTGGATGACCTGCAGCACCGTGTGCGGCGGGTGCTCCGCGGATGGCCGCATGGCCATGGCCTCATGCTGCCCCGGATCGAAGGGTTGGCCGGCGGGATCCACCTCGGTGAGTCCCGCCCGCTCGAAGGCCTTCAACAGCAGCCGCAGCGTCGCATCCTGACCTTGGCGAAGCGTCGCCGGGTCGGCATCCGGGGCCAACTCGAGACCCAGCACCAGGCTGTCGGCGACGGGCAGCAGTTCACCGGCAAAACGCTCGATGCCGTACTGGCGGGCCGCGTCGATCTCGCGCGCCGCGCGCTTGCGGACATTGTCCATTTCGGCAGCCGCGCGCAGCAGATCCTCGCGATGCTGCTCGGCACGCGCCTCCGCTTCGGCGATACGCGCTTCCGCGGAATCCGCGTCCGATTCAGCCTGGGGCACGGCGCCGGATCCGGGTTCCTGGGGGTCGATTACATTCATGCTGGCGAGCGTTGGGTTCAGTCGCGCGAATTCAAGGCGGATCCGAGCATGCGGGCGGCGATATCGACGACCGGGATCACGCGTTCATAGGCCATGCGCGTGGGTCCGATGACGCCGACTACGCCGACCACGTGTTCATCTTTCGTATAGGGCGCCACAATCAGGCTGCAGTCGTCGAAAATCGGAAATCCCGATTCGTGACCGATGAAGATCTGCACGCCTTCGCCGTGCAGGCTCTGGTCTAGCAGGTGCAGGATGTCCCGCTTTTCATTGAAGGCCTCGAACAGGCGGCGCAGGCGGTCGACGTTCGACAGTTCCGCGAAACCCATCAGGTTGGTCTCTCCCGCGACGACCATGTCGGCATCGCGCTCGTCCGGCTGCTCGGCGAACGCGCGCTGCGCGAGCGTGATCGCATCGACCATCAGGCGGTTCATCTGTTCCCGCGTTTCCTGCAGCTGCGCCAGCATGCGTGCACGCACGCCGGACAGCTCCTGGCCGGCAAACTGCTCGTTGAGGAAGGCCGCCGCGCGCCGCAGTTCGTCCGCGGTAAAATGGCGCTCGAGCTGCACGACACGGTTCTGCACTTCCCGTCCGTTTACCACCAGAATCGCGAGCACGCGATTGCCTGTGAGGCCCACGAACTCGATCTGCGACAATGCCGCATGGGTTTCGCGCGGCACCGTCACCACCCCTGCGAGGCGCGTCAGGTTGGAAACCAGCTGCGACGCGGCGGTCACCAGCGCCTTCGGATCACCGAGGTGCATATCGAGCTGGCGGCGCAGCTCCGCGATCTCGGTCTGGCCGGGCGGCTGGTAGCGCAACAGCGCATTGACGAAATACCGGTAGCCCTTGTCGGTCGGTACGCGGCCGGCGGAGGTATGAGGCGAACTGACAAATCCGTGCTCTTCGAGGTCCGCCATGACGTTCCGGATGGTCGCGGCGGACAGGTTCAGGCCCGATTCCCGGGTCAATGTGCGCGAGCCGACGGGCTGGCCTTCGCGCACGTAGCATTCGATCAGCGTACGCAGCAGTCGCTGAGCCCGGTCGCTCGGCAGGTCGTCGCCACCCTGCGGAATGTCAGTCATAAGTCTCTGTTACAGAAGGAAAATGGCAAACATGGCGGGTCCGGACTTCAACCTAGCAATCGCGCTTGCCGAGTGTCAAGGCGAGCGCGGCGGCGGCCATGATGGATTCTGGCACCTCGCCCGCGCCTGCGTGCTAAAAAGCGGCAAAAGCAGATGAACAAGCCCTTCTCCCGCATCGCTCTGGTCGGCAAAGTTGAGGACACGCGCGTCGCCGATTCGATGGTGGCGCTGGCGCAGCACCTGAAATCGCGCGGCCTGGACGTACTGGTCGACGAAGGCGCCACGATGGCCGGCCTGCCGGACGGGGTCGTGCGTCGCGACGTCGCTGAACTCGGGCGCGACGCGGAGCTGATCGTCGCGATCGGCGGCGACGGCACGATGCTGTTCGCCGCACAGCTCGCGCTCGGGCGCGGCGTGCCGTTGCTCGGGATCAACCGCGGCAGGCTCGGATTCCTGACCGATGTTTCGCCGGACGAGATGATCGGAAACATCGATGACGTTCTGGATGGACGCTACGAAACCGACGTGCGCCAGCTGCTGCAGGCCACGCTCACGCGTGCGGACGGCCAGTCGGTCAGCTATCGCGCGCTCAATGATGTCGTCGTGCAGCGGCACGAATCGGGCCGCATGGTCGAACTCGAGACCTGGATCAATGACTGCTTCGTCAATACCCACGGCGGCGACGGGCTCGTGATCGCGAGTTCTACCGGATCGACGGCATACGCCCTGTCATGCGGCGGCCCGATCATCCACCCGCAGCTCCACGCGGTGGTCATCGCGCCGATCTCGCCGCACACGCTGTCCGACCGACCAATTGTCGTCGGCCGCGACTGTCGCATGGAAGTGCGGCTGGTCGCGCGTTCCGCCGCGCGGGCGCAGATCACCTGCGACGGCGTACTGCTTGGCGACCTCGAAGCGAGTTCGCGGCTGGTCATCGAGCCGGCCGCAGAGCGCATCACGCTGCTGCACCCACCGGGCCACGACTACTTCCGGCTGCTGCGCTCGAAGCTGCACTGGGGCCGCAGCGGCCGCACCGGCGGCGCGGAGTCCTGACATGCTGCTCCACCTCCAGATCCGCGACTTCGCGATCATCGACGCGGTGGAACTCGAGTTTGCCGGCGGCCTGACGGCATTGACCGGCGAGACCGGCGCCGGCAAATCCATCATCGTTGACGCCGTGATGCTCGCCCTCGGCGGTCGCGCAAGTGCCGACAGCCTCCGGCATGGCGCGGCGCGCGCCGAAATCACCGCGACGTTCGATGCGGGCGATGATGCGGCGGTCCGGTACTGGCTGGAACAGCAATCGGTCGACTGCGAAAGCGGCGAACTCATCTTGCGGCGCGTCATCGGCCGCGATGGCCGCTCGCGCCAGTACGTCAACGGTCAATCGCTGCCGGCACAGTCGGTGCGGGAGCTCGGCGAATTGCTCATCGATATTCATGGCCAGCAGGAGTTCCAGTCCCTGGTGCGCCACGATGCCCAGCGCCAGCTCGTCGACCAGCACGGCGGTCACGATGCCCTGCTCACGCCCGTCGCCGACACCGCCGTCGAATGGCAACGGCTGACCGCGGAACGCGCGGAACTCGTCGCAATGGCCCGCGACCGCGGGGCCCGCCTGGAACTGTTGCGCTACCAGGTCGGCGAGCTCGACGCCCTGGGCCTGGCGGATGGCGAGGCAGACAGTCTGTATGCGGAACGTGCCCGCCTCGCCAACCGCGGCCGGCTCGCGGAAGCGGCGCAGACCGCGCTCGCGCTCGCTTGGGATGCGGATGGCGCCGATGCGCACGCGCTCGCAGCGCGCGCCGCCGGCCAGCTGCGCGGCGCAGCCGCGCTCGACCCGCGCCTCGCCGGAGCGTTGCAGGCGATCGAAGGCGCGCTCATCGGTTTGCGCGAGGCCGGGTCCCTGCTCGGCGCCTATCTCGAGGCGCTCGACGCCGATCCCGCGCGCCACGAGTACGTCGAGCAGCGCGTGGCCGCCATCGAGGATCTGGCGCGCAAGCACCATGTCCCGGCCGCCGAACTGCCGCAGAAGCGCCTCGAACTGCGCGAGCAGCTGCATTCGCTCGAACAGTCGGAATCGAAGCAGGGCGACCTCGATGCCCGCATCGCCGCTGTGCGTAAGAG
>JALYJS010000521.1 GCA_030799345.1 Pseudomonadota bacterium
AGCCCCAGGCCCGAGCCGTCGTGACCGGCCGGCAGTTCGCCGCGGTAACGCGGCCGCTCGCGCCCCTCGAACAGCTTCGCGATCTTCGCCTCCGCCTCCTCCCAGCGCCCGGTTTCGCGCAGATGACGCTCGACCTGCTGGTCGACGGCAGTATTCATGAACATCGCGAGGATCATCGGCGCCGGACCATTGATCGTCATCGACACGGAAGTCGACGGCGCGCAGAGATCGAATCCGGAATACAGCCGCTTCATGTCGTCGAGGGAGGCGATCGATACGCCGGAGTTGCCGATGCGGCCATAGATGTCGGGCCGTTCGTCCGGGTCTTCTCCATACAACGTCGTCGAATCGAAGGCCGTCGACAGCCGCGTCGCCTGGTGACCGCGGGCGAGGTAATGAAAGCGGCGATTGGTGCGCTCCGGCATGCCCTCCCCGGCGAACATGCGGGTCGGATCCTCGTCCTCGCGCCGGTATGGATAGATACCGCCCGTATACGGATACGCGCCCGGCAGATTCTCCGTCAGCAGAAAGGCGAGCTGCGCGCCCCAGTCGGTGTAGCGCGGCGTCGCGATCTTCGGCAGCTTCAGGTGCGACAGCGACTCGCTGTAGTTCGGCCCGCGCACTTCGCGGTCCCGCACGCGATAGCTGAACTCATCCGCGGTCGCGGCCTGCTGCCGCGCCGGCCAGTCCTTGAGGAGCGCGACGCCTTCCGGACCGATCACGTCGAGCGCTGCGTTGTATTCGCGGCGCAACCGCGACAGCGCCGCATCCGGATCGGACAAGGCGCCGTCGCCATAGCGGTCGAGCGGCGCGGCGAGCGCCGGATCGCCGAGCGCTGCGAGTGCGCGATGCAGCCCATGGGCGCGGCTCGCCGCTTCAGCCGCGGCATGAGACGCCTGGTTCGCATCGCGGCCGGCGTTCGCAATTTCCGCAAGGTAACGCACGCGCCCGCCCGGAATGATCGCCTGCCGCTTTGGCAGTCCGAGGGGTGCGATGCCCTGCGGCTCCCAGGGACGCAACCGGCCCCACTGCTCGTGCAACCGGCCGCAGAGGGCCGCAAACAGGGCATTCACGCCCGCGTCGTTGAACTGGCTTGCGATCGTCGGATAAACCGGCAGTTGCTCCGGTGGGGTCTTGAACAATTTGCGGTTGCGTGCGACCTGTTTGCGCACGTCGCGCAGCGCATCTTCCGCGCCGCGCTTCTCGAACTTGTTCAACACGACGAAGTCGGCGAAGTCCAGCATGTCGATTTTCTCGAGCTGGCTCGCCGCGCCGTATTCGGTGGTCATCACGTACATCGACAGGTCGACGAGATCCACGATCTCGGTGTCGCTCTGGCCGATGCCAGCGGTCTCGATGACGATGAGGTCGAAGCCTGCGGATTTCAGGAGCTGCACGGTGTCGGCGAGGATTGCCGAGGTCGCCATGTGCTGGCGGCGCGTCGCGAGCGAGCGCATGAAGAGCTGCTCGTTCGCGAGCGAGTTCATGCGGATGCGGTCGCCGAGCAGCGCACCGCCGGAGCGCCGCCGCGTCGGATCCATCGCGACGACGGCCACGCGCCGGTCCGGGAAAAATCGCACGATGCGGTTCAGTATTTCATCGGTGAGCGAGGACTTGCCCGCGCCGCCGGTGCCGGTGATGCCGAGGACTGGCGGGCGATTCAGGGTCTTGGCGGCGAGCGAGCGCAGCCGGTCGATGACCTCGTCACTGCCCTGCTCGAGTGCCGTGATCGCGCGTGCCAGCCGGACCGGGTCGTCCGCCGATACGGCTTCGCCCTCGTACAGCGGACGCGGCGAGGCCTGCACCCGGCGAAACACGTCCTCGATCATGCCGTCGAGGCCGAGCCGCTGGCCGTCGGCAGGCGTGTAGATCTTCTCGACCCCGTAGGCTTCGAGTTCCGCGACCTCATCCGGCGCGATGGTGCCGCCGCCGCCAACCACCACGCGGATGTGCGCGGCGCCCGCTTCGCCGAGCATGTCGATCATGTAGCGGAAATATTCGTTGTGCCCGCCCTGATAGCTGCTGACCGCGATGCCGTCGGCGTCCTCGTGGATCGCGGCCCGTACAATGTCGGCGACGCTGCGGTTATGGCCGAGGTGCACGACCTCGGCGCCATGCGCCTGAAGGATCCGGCGGATGATGTTGATGGCCGCGTCGTGCCCGTCGAAAAGCGACGCGGCGCTGACAAAGCGCAGCGGCGCGCGCGCGGGATCGGCCACTTTGTCGATGCGTTCGGCCGGGCTGCTCATCGGGTCACTCCATCGGGCCGGCCTGACAGTTTAGCGGCAGCGCTCACGGGCAGGCCGGCCGCGAGACAAATTTCCTTTTGCAGGGCAAAATAGACGCCTATGGCAAAACAATCAGTCGTCATTCTGGGTGCCCGCCGGACGCCGATCGGCTCCATGCTGGGTGTGTATTCCGCAGTCGGGGCCCCGGCCCTCGGTGCCGCTGCCCTGAAAGGGGCGCTTGCGAGCGCGGGTGTCGACCCCGGCATCGTCAATGAAGTGGTGATGGGTTGCGTGCTGCCAGCCGGGCAAGGCCAGGCGCCGGCCCGGCAGGCCGCCATCGCCGCCGGCATCCCGCAGTCGGTGCCCGCGACCACCGTCAACAAGATGTGCGGCTCCGGCATGAAGGCCGTGATGATGGCCGCGGACCAGCTCGCCTCCGGCGGCGCCGAGTTCGTGCTCGCCGGCGGCATGGAATCGATGACCAATGCGCCTTACCTGCTGCCGAAAGCGCGGGCCGGGTATCGCATGGGGCACGGCGAAATTCTCGATCACATGTTTTACGACGGCCTGCAGAGTCCCTGGGACGGCAAGCTGATGGGCTGCTTCGCCGATGCGACTGCCGCGAAGTACGGTTTCTCGCGCGCGGAGCAGGACGCCTTCGCTGCCGAATCCGTGCGCCGCGCGCTGGCCGCCGTCGAGTCGGGCGCATTCGAAGCCGAGATCGCCGCGGTGACGATCACTGACCGCAAGGGCGAGCGCAGCATCGCGCGCGACGAAACGCCGTTCAACGTCTCGATCGAGAAGATCCCGACGTTGCGGCCGGCCTTCGGCAAGGACGGCACGGTGACTGCCGCAAGTTCGTCCTCGATTGCCGACGGCGCCGCGGCGCTGCTGCTGGCACGCGAAGATGCCGCCACGGCGCAGAAACTGAAGCCGGTCGCGCGCATCGTCGCTCACGCGAGCCATGCCCACGCGCCCGAATGGTTCACGACGGCACCGGGCGGCGCGATCGCGACCGTATTGAAACGGGCCAGCTGGAGCGCAGCGGACGTCGATCTGTACGAGATCAACGAGGCATTCGCGGTCGTGACGATGGCGGCGATGAAAGACATCGGCATCGCGCACGATCGCGTCAATGTTCACGGCGGCGCCTGCGCGCTTGGCCATCCGATCGGTGCGACCGGCGCGCGCATCCTGACCACGCTCATTCATGCATTGAAGCGGCGCGGCGGCAAGCGCGGCGTGGCGGCGCTCTGCATCGGCGGCGGCGAAGCGACGGCTGTCGCCATCGAGCTCAGCTGACACCGGCCGGGGCCGTATCCAGGGTTTCGCCGATCTCGGTCGACAGCGGGATCCCGGCCACTTCATAGCCGCGGCGGAAGTCGCGCACATGCCGGGCCATCCACTCGGACGCGGCGGTCGCGTCGCGCGCGCGCACGGCGGCCACGATCTGCCGGTGCGCGAGCTCGATGCGCGAGCGCGCCTGCGGCACGCGATCGATGATCACGGCGAGGCTCGGCTTCAGCAGGCGCAGCAGCGGCTCGTTCAGCAGCACGAACACCGGGTTGCCGCTCGCCTCGCCCAGCGCATCGAAGAACGCGGCGACGTCGCCGATCGCCTCTTCGCGCTCGCCCTGGCGGCCGGCAAACCGGCGGGCAGCCGCTTCAATCGCCGTCAGCGATTCGTCGGTGCGCCGCAGCGCCGCAGCACCCGCAATGCCGGGTTGCACGGATTGCAGCGCCTCCCAGACATCCACCACGCGTGCGCGGTGCAACTCGAAAGCTTCGGAGAGTCCGCCGCCCACCGCTTCGCGTGTCGGGCGGGTGACGAAAAGCCGTTTGCCGCCGCGCCGCCGGCCGAGCAGTCCGCTGCTTTCGAGCTTGCGCAGCGCCTCCCGAACCGTCGAGCGATTGACCTCGAATTGGCGCGCGAGCTCGGTCTCGGTCGGTAGCGGCTGGCCTTCCACGAGTTCGCGGCGCAGTATCCGGGCGCGGATCGCCTCGGAAACGCGCCAGTAAGCGGGGGTATAGCCCAGGGGTTCGAACATGGGTCGCGTATTTCCGTCTCAGGCTTGCCTGTCGGATTGTCGGACAATATCATAGCCGAGGTCAAGAACACCCCCGCCCGCCGGAGGCGCCATGTTCCAGGTCGACTTCGATTTTCAGCTCGGCGAGCGTGCCGACCAGTTGCGCCAGGCCGTCCATGACTTCGCGATGCGGCGCATCGCGCCGCTGGCGGAGACCATAGACCGCAGCAACCGTTTTCCCCGCGAGCTCTGGCCCGAGATGGGTGAGATGGGACTGCTCGGCATGACCGTGCCGGAAGAGTACGGCGGTCTCGGCTTCGGCTATCTCGAGCACGTCATCGCGATGGAGGAAATCAGCCGCGCCTCCGGGTCGATCGGCCTTTCCTACGGCGCGCATTCCAATCTCTGCGTGAACCAGCTGCGTCGATTCGGAACGGACGCGCAGAAACGGCGCTACCTCCCCCGCCTCGTCAGCGGCGAGGACGTCGGTGCACTCGCGATGAGCGAACCCGGTTCGGGTTCCGACGTGGTGTCGATGCGTGCGCGCGCCGACCGCAAGGACGGCGGCTTTGTGCTGAATGGCAGCAAGATGTGGATCACGAATGGCCCGGAAGCCGACACGGCCGTGGTTTACGCGACGACCGCGCCCGGCAGTGGCGCCGCCGGCATCACGGCCTTCATCATCGAGCGCGGCATGAAGGGCTATAGCACCGCCCAGAAGCTCGACAAGTTCGGTATGCGCGGCTCGGACACCTGCGAGCTCGTGTTCGAGGACTGTTTCGTACCTGACGGCAACCTGCTAGGCGAAGTCGGCGGCGGCGCCGCGATCCTGATGTCGGGGCTCGATTACGAGCGCGTCGTGCTCTCCGGCGGCCCGCTCGGCCTGATGCGCGCGGCGCTCGACATCGTGATGCCCTACCTGCACGACCGCGAGCAGTTTGGCCGGCCGATCGGGACTTTCCAGCTCATGCAGGCCAAGCTCGCCGACCTGTACGCCGCCTGCAACTCTTCGCGCGCGTACACCTACGCGGTGGCGCGCGCCTGCGATGCCGGCCACACGACCCGCTACGATGCGGCGGCCTGCCTGCTGACCGCCTCGGAGCACGCGACGCGCGCCGGCCTGGAAGCGATCCAGATGCTGGGCGGCAACGGTTACATCAATGAATATCCCGCGGGCCGTATCCTGCGCGATGCCAAGCTCTACGAGATCGGCGCCGGCACCAACGAGATCCGCCGCATGCTGATCGGCCGCGAGCTGTTTCGCGCGACTACGCCATGACGCGCATCGTTTCGCGTATTGATGCAGGCGGCGCCGATTTCCGCGACAACGCGGCGCAGATGCAGTCGCTGGTGGACGATCTGCGCGAGCGGCTTGCCGCGGCCGCCGCGGGGGGCGGAGAAGAATCGCGCGCGAAGCATCTCGCGCGCGGCAAGCTGCTGCCGCGCGACCGGATCGAGGCCCTGCTAGATCCCGGCAGCCCATTTCTCGAAATCGCGCCACTCGCCGCTGGCGGCATGTATGGAGACGATGCGCCGGCCGCGGGCCTGGTCGCCGGCATCGGCCGGATCCTCGGCCGGGAACTGCTGGTCGTCGCCAATGACGCTACGGTAAAAGGCGGCACGTATTATCCGATCACGGTCAAGAAGCACCTGCGCGCGCAGGAGATCGCCATCGAGAACCGCCTGCCCTGCGTCTATCTCGTGGATTCCGGCGGCGCTTTCCTGCCGCTGCAGGATGAAGTGTTTCCGGACCGCGAGCATTTCGGCCGTATTTTCTACAACCAGGCGCGCCTGTCGGCCGCCGGCATCCCGCAGGTCGCCGTTGTCATGGGTAGCTGCACCGCGGGCGGCGCTTACGTGCCGGCCATGTGCGACGAGTCCATCATCGTGAAGAACCAGGGCACGATTTTCCTGGGCGGTCCCCCGCTCGTGAAAGCCGCGACCGGCGAAATCGTCGATGCGGAATCGCTCGGCGGCGGCGACGTGCATGCGCGAACTTCGGGAGTGGTCGATCACCTCGCGGACAATGACGCGCACGCGCTCGCCATGGCGCGCGAGATCGTCGGCGCGCTCAACCATCATCCGACGTCCTGGCTCGCGCAGCAGGAACCGGTCGAACCGGCCTACCCGCCCAGCCAGATCTACGGACTCGTGCCGCGCGACCTGCGCCAGCCCTATGACGTGCGCGAAGTCATCGCGCGCATCGTCGATGGCTCGCAGTTCCACGAGTTCAAGGCGCTCTATGGCAAGACGCTGGTCTGCGGCTTCGCGCACATCTGGGGCCGCCCGGTCGCGATCCTCGCGAACAACGGCATCCTGCCGCGCGACCTGCGCCAGCCCTATGACGTGCGCGAAATCATCGCGCGTATCGTGGACGGCTCGGAATTCCACGAGTTCAAGGCGCTATACGGCAAGACGCTGGTCTGTGGGTTCGCCAATATCTGGGGCAGCCCGGTCGCGATCCTTGCGAACAACGGCAT
>JALYJS010000476.1 GCA_030799345.1 Pseudomonadota bacterium
GCTCAACACGGTCCTGGGCTACATCGAGTCCGGGCGAAGTGAAGGCGCGAACCTGCGCATGGGCGGCAACCGCGTGCTTCAGGACTCCGGCGGCTTTTTCGTGGAGCCGACCGTGTTCGACGGCGTGACCGCGACCATGAAGATCGCGCGCGAGGAGATCTTCGGCCCGGTGCTTTCCACGATGACGTTCAAGGATGTGGACGAGGCGATCCGCATCGCGAACGACGTGAGCTACGGCCTGACGGCAGCGGTATGGAGCCGCGACATCACGACCGCCCATCGCGTCGCGAAGGCATTGCGCGCCGGCACGGTCTTCGTCAACTGCTACGATGCGGACGACATCACGGTGCCATTCGGCGGCTTCAAGCAGTCCGGCAATGGCCGTGACAAGTCGCTGCATGCGATGGACAAGTACACCGAGCTCAAGACCACGTGGATTGACCTGTCATGAAAGTGACCGTTGCTGCGACACAGATGGCCTCGGGCCCGGAACGCGACGCCAATATCGCGAACGCCGAGCGGCTGATCCGTGCGGCCGCAAAGCAGGGTGCGAATGTGATCCTGATCCAGGAGCTGTTCGAATCGCCGTACTTCTGCAAGGACCACCTGACGAAGCACTTCGAGTTCGCCCTGCCGATCGCCGAAAATCCGGCGGTCACGCGTCTTTCGCAAGTCGCGGCGGAATTGTCGGTGGTGCTACCGCTTTCAGTGTTCGAGCGGGCTGAGAATGCGTACTTCAACACACTCGTCATGGTGGATGCTGACGGCCGTACGCTTGGCATCTATCGGAAGTCGCATATCCCCGAAAGCCCGGGCTATCACGAGAAGTTCTATTTCTCGCCGGGCGACACCGGCTTCAAGGTATGGCCGACACGCTATGGCCGGCTCGGCGTGGCGGTGTGCTGGGACCAGTGGTTTCCGGAGTCGGCGCGCGCGATGGCGCTGCAGGGCGCGGAAGTCCTGCTGTATCCGACCGCGATCGGCTCCGAGCCGCAGGATGCCTCGCTCGATTCGCGCTGGCACTGGCAGCGTACGATGCAGGGCCACGCGGCGGCCAACGTCATGCCGCTGGTCGCGTCGAACCGCATCGGGCGCGAGCGGGGCGAAAAGGTCGAGTTGACGTTCTACGGACATTCATTCATCGCGGATCACACCGGCGAAATCGTCGCGCAGGCGGACGATCACAGCGAGCAGATCCTGACCGCGACCTTCGATCTCGACGCCATCCGGCGCTATCGGCACGCCTGGGGCGTGTTCCGCGACCGACGGCCGGATCTCTACGCGCCTTTGCTGAAGCTGGACGGTGGCGGCGCCTGACCATCCCTTCGCGGGCGAGATCGCCTGCGTCGATCTCGAAACCACCGGCGGCCACGCCGTGCACAACCGCGTCATCGAAGCGGCGGTTGTCGTCCTGTCCGAAGGCCGCGTGGTCGAGGAATACTCGACACTCGTTAATCCCGGCACACGCATCCCGTACGCGATCCAGCAATTCACCGGGATCACCGAGGCCATGGTCGCCGATGCGCCGCCCTTCGCTGCTGTTTCGAGCGAGCTGCTGGCGCGGCTTGAAGGCCGGCTGTTCGTCGCGCACAACGTGCGCTTCGATTACGGGTTCCTGCGCAGCGAATTCCACCGGCTCGGCATCCGGTTTCGCGCGCCGCTGCTCTGCACCGTGCGGCTGTCGCGCGCACTGACGCCGGGGATCCGCGGCCACAATCTGGACGCCGTGATGGAGCGCTACGGCATCGGCTGCGACGCGCGGCACCGCGCGCTCGGCGATGCACGGGTGCTGGCGGATTTCCTGCGCATCGCCGTCGAACGATTTCCGCCGGCGGAACTGGCCTGCATCGTTGATCGCCTGCGGGCCGTGCCGCGGCTGCCGGCGGCGCTAGACCCCTCGGTCGCGGACGAACTGCCGGAAGCGCCGGGCGTCTACCTGATTTACGGCGAGAACGACGCGCTGCTGCACGTCGGCAAGGCAAAGAATCTCGCAACGCGTGCGCTATCACATTTCGGCGAACCGCGAACGCAGCGCGAGCGGGAGCTCCAGGCGCTCGCGCGGCGCATTGAATGGATCGAGACCGCCGGGGAGTTCGGCGCGCTCGTGACCGAGGCGCGATTCGTCAAGGATCGAATGCCGTTGCTGACCCGGCGGCGGCGCGACATCGCCGATCACTGGACCATCCGGCTCAGCGACGACCCGGCCGCGCCGGGCGCGACCATCGGCACTTTCGATACGGAGGACGACGCGCAGGACGCGTACGGCATGTTCCGGCGCCGCGGCGATGCCGAACGTGCGCTGGAAGGCATCGCCCGGGAACACCAGCTGTGCCGCAAACGCCTCGGCATCGAGGCCGGCGAGGGCTCATGCATCGGTTACGCGCCGGGACGCTGCCGCGGCGCCTGCGTGGGGGTGGAATCGCCGGTACTGCACACGCTGCGCGCCCGGCTCGCACTGTCGGGACTGAAGCGGCGTGATTGGCCGTTTCCGGGCCGCATCGGCATCCGTGAGCGCGACTGGCGGGGACACGAGGAGATCCACGTATTCGACCGCTGGTGCCACCTCGGAGTGGTCTCCTGCGGCTTTGACCTGTCCGAATGCGAGGAGCGCCCCCGTATTTTCGACCCGGACGTTTACCGGATCCTGACCGGATTTCTGGATCGGCCCATCGCCGGCGCGGAGCTGCTGCGCCTCGACGGGAATCGTTCGCCTTGAGCGAGGACGGCAGTCTGGAACAGGCCAGGGTTTTCGTCACGGCAGCCACGGGGACCGCCGACCTGCTTGCCGCGGAACTCGCTTCGTTTGGCATCGCCGGCGTGCGTGAGGCACCCGGCGGTGCATCCTGCGACGCGTCGCTCGCCGAGGCCTACAGGATCTGCCTCTGGTCGCGCCTGGGACTGCGCGTGCTGTGGCAGCTCGATGATTTTCCGGTGTCGAATGCTGAGGATCTCTATGCGGGATTGCGACGTACGGACTGGTCGGCGCACATGGCGGTCGGGGGCACGCTCGCGGTGGATTTCGCCGGCGCCGTCCCGGGAATTACCCATTCGCAGTTTGGCGCGCAGCGCACCAAGGACGCGATCGTGGACCAGTTCCGCGAACGCATGGGCGAACGTCCGTCAGTCGACCGGCAGTCGCCGGACCTGCGGGTCAACGTCCATGCGGCGCGCGGGCGAATCGCGGTGGCGATCGACCTGGCCGGTGACAGCCTGCACCGGCGTGGCTACCGCGGTGGTCAGGGTGCCGCGCCACTCAAGGAGAATCTGGCCGCCGCGATACTGATACGTTCGGGCTGGCCCGCAATCGCTGCGGCTGGCGGATCGTTCGTCGATCCGATGTGCGGGTCCGGTACGCTCGCGATCGAGGCGGCGCTCGTCCTCGCCGACATGGCGCCCGGTCTCGTCCGCGAGCGCTTCGGCTTCGAGCGCTGGCTGCGGCATGACCACGCCGCGTGGGAACAACTAAAGGACGAAGCACGCTCGCGCGCCGTGCTGGACAGGCTGACGCATGGCCGCATCCGCGGATTCGACCGTGACCCGGTCGTGCTGCGCGACTCCACCGCCAATGCCGCGCGCGCCGGCCTTGGGGAGCGGATTTTCTTCCAGCGTTCCGAACTCGCGACATTGCCGGCGGCGCCGTCACGCGAGGGACTGGTCGCGGTCAATCCGCCCTATGGCGAGCGCATCGGCGAGACCGAAGAATTGCGCGCGCTGTATGCGTTGCTCGGCGAACGCCTGCGCGATGGCTATCGCGGCTGGCAGGCGGCGGTATTCACGGGCAACCCGGCGCTTGGGCGCGAGCTCGGCATCAACGCACGCCGGACCCACCGGATGATGAACGGCCCGATCGAATGCCGGCTGCTTCGGCTCGCCATCGAGCCCGCGGAATTCATCATTTCACGCGAGCCGGGCCGCCCGCCGATCATTGACGATGCAGCGGCACGCGCCCGACCTGGCGCGCAGATGTTCGCCAATCGGCTGCGCAAGAACATGAAGGCGCTGGCGTCCTGGGCGCGGCGTGACGCGGTGTCCTGCTACCGGCTCTACGACGCCGACATGCCCGAGTATTCTTTTGCGATCGATCTGTACCAGTCGGATCCTGCAGGCGCCGGGGGGCGCTGGCTGTATGTGCAGGAATACGCGCCGCCGGCGACCGTCGATCGAGACCGCGCGCGCGCGGCGCGAAGAGGCGATATCGGTACTGCCGGAAGTGACGAACCTGCCGGCGGACGCGATTTACTGGCGCACGCGGCGGCCGCAGAAAGGGCCCAGCCAGTACGAGGCGCTGGGCGACCAGGGCGAGCGCGTGATCGTGGCGGAGGACGGGCTCAAATTCCTCGTCAACTTCACCGACTATCTCGACACGGGATTGTTCCTGGATCACCGGCTGACGCGCGCGCGAATCCGTGCGGCGGTCAAGGACCTGCGCTTCCTGAACCTGTTCTGCTATACCGGCGCGGCCACGGTGCACGCCGCCGCCGGCGGCGCTGCTGTCACGACCAGCATCGACATGTCACGCACTTATCTCGATTGGGCACGGCGCAACATGGAAGTCAACGGCTTTCGTGGCGACGCTCACCGTTTCGTGCAGGCGGATTGCCTGGCCTGGCTCGCCGAGGATGACAGCGCACGCTACGACCTGGTATTCCTGGATCCGCCGACCTTCTCCAACTCCAAGCGCATGCAGGCAGAGTTCGACGTGCAGCGCGATCATGTGCCGCTGATACGCCAGGCGATGTCGCGACTGGACGTCGGCGGACTGCTGCTGTTCTCGACGAATTTCCGCAAGTTCAAGCTGGATACCCAGACGCTCGCGGATCTCGTTATCACGGACATCACGAAAGCCACGATCCCGCGCGACTTCTCGCGAGATGCGAAGGCGCATCATTGCTTCGAGATCAGAACAGGCCCGTGATCCTGCCGTCGTCGTCGACGTCGATGGAGTTGGCTGCCGGCACCGCCGGCAATCCCGGCATCGTCATGATGTCGCCGCAGATCATCACGATGAACTCAGCGCCTGCGGCGAGCCGTACCTCGCGGATGTTGACCACGTGGCCGCTCGGGGCGCCGCGCAGCTTCGGATCCGTCGAGAACGAATACTGGGTCTTCGCGACGCACACCGGGTAGTGGCCGTAGCCTGATTCCTGCAGCTGGCGAATCTGCGTGCGCACTTTGCTGTCGGCCGTGATCTCGGATGCGCCGTAGATACGCGTGGCGACCGCCTGCATCTTGTCCCAGAGCGTTGCGCTCTCCTCGTAAACGTACTTGAAGTAATTCGTGTGTCCGCAGAGCTCCACGACTTCCCGGGCGACCTCGAGCGCGCCTTCGCCGCCTTCGGCGTAATGGCGGGCGACGATCACCTTGACGCCATGATGCGTCGCACGATCCATCAGCCACGCGAGTTCAGCCTCGCTGTCCTCGGCACGGTGATTGATTGCGACCAAACACGGCAGTCCGAATACGTCGCGCACATTGTCGATGTGCCGGTCAAGGTTCCCGATGCCGGCCTGCAGGGCGGCCAGGTTCTCCTTGCCGAGATCCGCAACCTGCACGCCACCGTGATACTTGATCGCCCGCACCGTGGCGACAATGACGGCGGCGGCCGGCCTGAATCCCGCCTTGCGGCACTTGATGTCGATGAATTTCTCGGCGCCGAGATCGGCGCCGAATCCAGCCTCGGTCACGACGTAATCGGCAGGTTTAAGCGCGGTTCGGGTCGCGATCACCGAGTTGCAGCCGTGCGCGATGTTAGCAAACGGCCCGCCGTGGATGAAGGCGGGAT
>JALYJS010000488.1 GCA_030799345.1 Pseudomonadota bacterium
TGTGTGCATCATGGTCACATCCTCCTCGTGGTTATGCTTCGGTTCCAGCATATGGAACTATATGCCCCCAGTCAAACCAGAGAAGAGCCCATGACCGCGCAGACACGGCCGAACTACGATCGTCCCCTCTTCAACCTTCACAAAGTATCCAGCACACCCGTGATCGTTGAAAACATCGATCTCGTGCGCTGGCGAGACATCTATTTCCTTCGCGCGAGGTCCAGGGACGGTACCGAGGGTCTCGTCATGATCAGCGAGGGGCGTCATTTCCTCACTGCGATGTTGAAGGAAAGAATCCTGCCTTTCTTCGTGGGCCGCGATGCCCGCGACCTTGAAACGCTGGTCGATGAGATCTACGTCTACAAATCGAACTACAAGTACGCCGGGTCAGCGTTCTGGACAACAGTCGCGTGGGCCGAGGCGGCCCTCTTCGACCTCCTCGGCAAGGCCACCGGCAAACCCATAGCCGATCTGCTCGGCGGACGCAGGCGCGACAAGGTGCCGGTCTACGTCTCCAGCCTCATTCGCGAAACATCGGCGGAGGAAGAGGTCGAGTGGGTCGGACGGCGCATCGAGCAGACGAAGGCGAAGGCCGTGAAGCTGAAGATCGGCGGGCGTCTCAGCCGGAACGCCGACGCCTCGCCCGGACGCAGCGAACGCCTGATCGCGCTTGCCCGAAAAACGTGGGGCGGCGAGATGAAGATCTACGTGGACGCGAACGGCTCCTACGACGCGCCTCACGCCCTCGAAGTCGCGAAGATGCTGAAGGAGCACGGCGTCGTATTCTTCGAGGAGCCGTGCCCGTTCGAAGAGCTGGACGAAACCAAGGTTGTCGCCGATGCTCTGGACATGCCTGTCGCCGGCGGCGAGCAGGACGCCAGCCTGCCGCGCTTCGAGTACATGGCACGCAACCGCGTCGTGGATATCCTGCAGCCTGACATGCTCTACAACGGCGGCTTCATCCGCAACCACCGCGTGAGCGTCATCGCGCGGCACTATGGGCTGACGCTCACGCCGCACAGTCCTTACCTCGGTCCACGCCAGGCGCTTTCGACACACTTCTGCGCAACGCTGCCGGAGCTGCCCATCGAGATGGAGTACGCAGCCGCGCTGCCGAAGCATCCGCTGGACTGGTACGGCCCTCAGATCGAGGTGAAGGACGGATTGGTTGCCGTGCCTCAAGGCCCAGGCCTTGGCATCGACTTTACGCCCGAAGTCGTAAACGGGCTGCAGATAGCGGAGGAGGGATAGACCATGAAGTTCGATCTGTTGGTTGCAGGCGGCGAAGTGCTCGATCCGGGGGCGGGGCTGCGCGGCGTGATGGACATCGGCATCATCGGCGGCAAGATCGCGGCCGTGGCGCCGTCGCTTTCGTCGTCGGACGCCGTGCGCACGGTGAGCGCGAAGGGGTACTACGTGTTTCCCGGGCTGGTCGACATCCACGCCCACGTGCTGATCAACGCGCACGACATGGGTATCCATACCGATAGCTTCCTGCGCGCGACCGGCGTCACGACGCTGTGCGATGCAGGGAGCACCGGTTCATCCAACTTCGCCGGCTTGCGCAGCGTGCTCGATCATCACGTGCGCACGCGCGTGCGCGCTTTCGTCAACCTGTCCGCCATCGGCATTACGGGCACGGCGCGCGGCGGCGAGCTGTCGCACTTTCCCTACGCCGATCCGGAGGGTTGCGCGAAGACGATCAAGGAGAATCCGGACCTCGCCATCGGCGTGAAGCTGCGCTTCGGACCGGGTCTGGTCTGGGAGTACTCGGCCGAGCCGGTGAAGCTCGCGCGCCGGACGGCCCACATGGCCGGCAACGTGCCGATGATGATGCACATCACCGACTCGCCCATCCCGCTGCCGGCGCTCATCGAGCACATGATCCCCGGCGACATCGTCACCCACTGCTATCACGGCCGCAACAACGGCATCATGGGGCAGGAAAAGCAGTTCGTGTTGAAGGAGGTGGTCGAGGCGCAGCGCGCCGGTATCGTCTTCGACTGCGCGCACGGCCGCAGCCACTTCAATTTCCGGATGATCGAGAAGGCGCTGGATCAGGGCTTCCTGCCGGATACCATCTCCACCGACCTCACTCTGACCTCGGCCACAAAGGGGCCGGTGTGGGACCTGCCCACCACCATGACCAAGCTGCTGCACTTCGGCATGTCGCTGGACGAAATCGTTCGGCGCACCACGGCGGCGCCCGCGCGCATCATGGGCTACGAGGGCACGGTCGGCACGCTCAAGCCAGGCGCCAATGCCGACGTGGCCGTGTTCGGACTGCGTGACGGCAGCTTCGAGCTGAAAGACAGCGATGGCGACGTCGTGACCGCGAAGCGCCGTCTGCTGTGTCAGACCACGATCAAGGACGGGCGAATCTGGTACGAACGGCCGGCAGGGGAGTAGCTAAGCCCGGGCCTCTCGCTTCCGCAGTGGACCAT
>JALYJS010000509.1 GCA_030799345.1 Pseudomonadota bacterium
CCCATCGGCAGTTCGGCACGACGGGTTTCCTGCCCACGCTGATCAGCGACGATCTGCATGTCGTCGCCCGTGCGCTGGAAGCCGTGGCTACAGCCATCTCTGCCGGCGTTCCCGGCGTTCTCGGCATCCATATCGAGGGCCCGTTCCTCAACGTCGTGCGCAAGGGTGTGCACGACTCGGGGAAACTGCGCGGGCTCGACGAGGGCGCGATCGGGCTGCTGACTTCGCTACGGGGCGGGAAGACCCTGGTGACGCTGGCGCCGGAGATGACCACTCCCGACATCATCGCGAAACTGGCGGCGGCAGGCGTCATCGTGTCCGCCGGCCACACCAATGCGACCTTCAGCGAGATCCGCCTCGCCTTGCAGCACGGACTCACGGGCTTCACGCACCTGTTTAACGCGATGTCGCAGCTCACGGGCCGCGCACCGGGAGTCGTCGGGGCTGCGCTCGATGACCAGGACAGCTGGTGCGGGATCATCGTCGACGGCCGGCACGTGGATCCGACCGTGCTCAGAATCGCGCTCCGATGCAAGCGTCATGACCGGTTCATGCTGGTCACCGACGCGATGCCGAGCGTAGGCGGACCACAGAAGTCATTCATGCTCCAGGGCCGCACGATCTCCGTCATGGACGGCGTGCTGGTCGACGCAGATGGCACGCTCGCCGGGTCCGCCATCGACATGGCTACATCAGTCCGCAATGCCGTCGAACTCCTGGACCTCGATCTGCCGGTGGCCGCGTGCATGGCCAGCCGGTATCCCGCCGAATTCCTCGGGCTGGGCCACGAGCTGGGGCGTATTGCCCCGGGCTACCGCGCGAATCTAGTGCTAGTCGACGACCGGCTGGAAGTGCTGGAAACCTGGATCGACGGGCGCACCCCTGCCGAGGCTCAGCGCTGAAGCCTCGCGATCAGCAGTTTGCGGATACGGATCGCGGCATCTTTTGACGATCCATCCAGCACGCTGCGCCGGTGTCGCGGGAGATAGCTGAAATCTTCGTCGCCGGCGTCAAACACATAATGATGGAACAGGGCGGCCCAGGCTTCGCGCAGTTCCGGCGGCATCGGCCGGATGTTCACGAGGCCGTGCAACAGGCAGTCCATGCCCGACGCCGTCCTCGCGACCGAACCGAGCGTGCCGTTCCACCAGTAGTTCACGAGTACGTTGAGCTGCTGGTCGAGCGATTCGACGTGGTGCCACCAGAGGGTCGGGATGAAAAGCGCGTCGCCCGGCCCGAGTTCCGCGGTGAGGGCGGCCGTGAGCGCTTCGCGGAATCTCGGAAACCGCGCGAAGTCCGGTTCGGCGAACGACACCAGGCTCATCGCGACGCCGGTCGGTGCGAAATCCAGCGGCCCGATGTACAGGTTGGCAACCTGCTCCGGCGGGAACAGGGTGAAGCGTCGCCTGCCCGCGACGACGCAGGCGACGTTATCGGACTCGTCGAAATGCGCGGGCACCGTGATGCGGTTACCCATCCAGAGCCGCGGCGCAACTCCCGGGTCCAGGATCGGCATGCGGTTGTCCGCGACGAAGCCCGGCAGGCAGTCTGGGATCAGCGCACTCTGCACGGCCACGGACGGGGGACTTTCGAACTGCGCATAGCGCGACAGTTGTTCGACGATGGCGGAAACCGGCAGGCGGTTGCGGGCGAAATTGAACCCGTCCATGGCATCGTTGTAGGAAATCCTGCCTTGCGCCGCAGGCTCCATCAGGATGGCGTCAACCGGCTGGCCATTGTCGAAACCGGTCAGGTAGCGGCTCGCCTCCGCGGGTGAGCGCAATGCCGCCCGCACAGCGGGCCAGTCGCCGACCAGGCCGCGCAACACCGCCGGGCGATAGCGGGTGGCGATCTCCCCCCGGAATGTCTGCTCATCGACGCCGTGCCATTCCTCGATCGGTGTCAGTCGCAAAATCCTCAGTTCGGCTTGCGGAACTTCAATGTGAAGCGGTCGCTCTCGCCGATGGCGACAAACTTGTCACGGTCCACGTCGCCGCCGCGCAGGCCCGGCGGCAGTGACCACACGCCGTTCGGATGGTCCGCCGTGTCCTTCGGATTGGCGTTGACCTCGCTTTCGCCGACCAGCTCGAAGCCCGCCTTCTCGGCCATCGCGATGGCGTAGTCCGTCCGCACGTAGCCCGACTTCGCCTTGGGATCCTGCGGCGCGTCGTTCCGGGCGCGGTGTTCGACGACGCCCAGGATGCCGCCCGGCTTGAGAGCGGCAAACATCGCCTTGAACATCGCTTCGGCGCCGTCATTGCCCATCCAGCTGTGGATGTTCCGGAACGTCAGCACCATGTCCACGCTGCCGTCCGGGACGGGCGTCAGCGCATTCGGCACCTGCAGTGCCGCCATTTTTACGCGGTCGTACAATTCCGGCCGCGCGGCGAGCTTGTCGGCGAGCTTCTTCGAATTCTCCTGCACATACTTGCTTTCGGATTTCGGGTCCCAGCTGGCGGCGATGTACTGGCCACGCTCGCGCAGCGTCGGCGCCAGCACCTCGAGGTACCAGCCGCCGCCACCCGGCCAGATTTCCATGACCGTCATGTCCTGGCGCAGTCCGAAGAACGTCAGCGTTTCCTTCGGATGCCGCCAGGCGTCGCGCGCGCGGTTGGCTTCAGAGCGGTGGTCTCCCGCGAGTACGCGGTCGAGCGTCGCGGCTGTCGCCGCATCGGTCGCGGGGTCCGCGGCGGAAGCCTGCATCGGGACCAGCAGCGCGGCCACGAGGGACAGCGCCGGGAAAAGGGTGTTCAGTTTCATCTGTTTGCTCCTTGCAAGCCGCATTCAGGCGGCGCCATCCGGTTCGAGATAGGTATAGCCGGCAAGTTCCAGTTCATAGAAGCGCTTGAGTGCCTGGCCTTCCGCCACTGACAGCCGGCCGTCGCGCATCGCGCGCTCGCAGTCGCGGGCAAAGCGCGGATACAGCTCACCGGTATCGTACTGCATGTAGCCGAGCACCGTGCTCGCGGTGTCGCCCTTGACGATCTCCTCGATCCACCAGCCGTGCTCGTCGTCGAGGCGGATGTGCACGACGTGCGTGTCGCCGAAGAGGTTGTGCAGGTCGCCCAGCGTTTCCTGGTAGGCGCCGACCAGGAACGCGGCGAGGAAATAGTCCTCGCCGGGCGCGAGTTCGTGTACCTCGAGCGAGCGCTTGACGTCGCGCTGCGACACGAAGCGGTCAATCTTGCCGTCGGAATCGCAGGTGATGTCGGCGAGTACGGCGCTGCGGGCCGGGCGCTCGTCGAGCCGGTGGATCGGCATGATCGGGAACAACTGGTCGATGGCCCAGCTGTCCGGCAGCGACTGGAACACCGACATGTTGCAGAA
>JALYJS010000033.1 GCA_030799345.1 Pseudomonadota bacterium
CTGCTCGATCGCAAGCGGTTCCAGCCGACCGGCGCCGGTGTCATGCCGCGCGTCGCGGCGGAGTCCGGCGGAGGCTGAGTCATGCTGCACACCCGATTCGCGTTACGACGGCCCGTCACGACGCTGATGACTTTCATAGCGCTCTCGCTGATCGGGCTCATCGCGACCACGATGCTGCCGCTCGAATTGTTCCCCGACATCCGCTTCCCGGGCATCTCCGTCAACATCCCGTACGCGGGCTCGACGCCGGAAGAAGTCGAACAGCTCATCACCCGGCCCGCCGAGGAAGCCATTGCCACGCTATCCGGCATCAAGGAGATCCGCTCGACCTCCTCCGAGACCGGGGCCGAGATGATCGTTTTCTTCGATTGGGACCGCGATCCCGCGGCGGTGGGATTCGAGGTCCGCACCAAGCTGGAATCCATCCGTCACGAGTTTCCGGCGAGCGCCAACCGCATCCTGACGCAGATGTTCGCCGCCGGCGACGACCGCGTCCTGGCCGTGCGCATCGCCAGCGAGGAGGATCTCTCCCGCCAGTACGACATGCTGGATCGCTACCTGAAGAAACCGATCGAACGCCTCGACGGCGTTGCGCGCGTTTCACTCGAGGGCGTCGAGCCGCTCGAACTGCGCATCCTGGTGGACCCGGTGCGTCTTGCGGCACACGGCGTCGACATCGCCCAACTGCGCTCCGCGCTGGAGGGCGCCAACTTCTCCGTCAGCGCCGGCGAGGTGACCGGCGGCCAGCAGCGGTTCCTGGTGCGGCCGATCGGCGAGTTCCAGAGCCTGGACGACGTGCGTGCTTTCATTGTCGGCGGCAATGTCCGGCTGCGCGACATCGCGGATGTCCGGCTGGTGACCCCCGACCTGACCGTCGGCCGTCACCTGAATGGCCGGCCGGGCGTCGGGCTCGACGTATTCAAGTCGACCGGGGCGAACATCGTGGACGTCGCCGACCGGGTGATGGTTGTCGTCGACGAGCAACGGAAGCTGCCGCAGCTCCAGGGCGTCGATATCATCATCCTGCAGAATCAGTCCGAGAACATCCGCAGCTCCCTGGGTGATCTGCGCGATGCCGGGCTGATTGGCGCCGGCCTCGCGCTGATCGTGCTGTTCCTGTTCCTGCGCGACTGGCCGACGACATTGATCGTCAGCCTGGCCGTGCCGTTTTCGCTGCTGATCACGGTCGCCGCGATGTATTTCCTCGGATTCTCGCTGAACATCCTGACGATGATGGGCATGCTGCTTGCGGTCGGCCTGCTGGTGGACAATGCCGTGGTCGTCACCGAGAGCATCTTCCGGCACCGGCAGCTGAACGGAACCGACCCGATCTCCTCGACCCTCGCGGGCGTCAGCGAAGTCGGGATCGCCGTGCTCGCCGGCACATTGTCCACGGTCATCGTTTTCCTGCCGATCATCTTCGGCGAGGAAAGCGAAATTTCCATTTTCATGGTTCACGTCGCGGTGCCGATCGTGGTCGCGATGCTGGCCTCGCTGTTCGTCGCGCAGACCATCATCCCGACGCTGACCGCCCGCTTCCCGGCACCGCCGCCAATCCGGGCCGGGTCGCTGTTCAGCAAGGTGCAGGAATGGTACCTGCGCCGCCTCGACTGGATGTTCCGGCACAAATGGTGGTCCGCGCTGCTGGTCGCCCTGACCGTGGCGTCGCCGGTTCCCCTGTTTGCGCTCGAGATGGTCAAGTTCGACATGTTCCCGCAGGACGCTTCCGACCGTGTATTCCTCCCCTATCACATCGAAGGCACCTATCCGCTGGCGCGCACCGAGGAAGCCGTGTCACGCGTCGAGGCCTATCTCGAGGAGAACCGGGACCGCTTCGGCATCGACATCGTCTACAGCTATTACACGCCGGACGAAGCGTCCAGCGTGATCAGGCTGAAGCCGAAGGACGAGTTGCCGATGGAGCCGCGCGAGTTGATGAAGGAAATGGAGAAGGGCCTGCCCGAGATCATCATCGGCAAGCCGAGCTTCCGGTTCGAGGAGGACCAGAGCGCGACCGGCGGGTTCAGCATGCGCCTGACCGGCGAGTCCACCGAACAGCTCGTTTCGCTTTCCCGCACCGTGGTGCAGCGGCTGGGCGAAGTGGAAGGCCTCGATTCCGTGCGTACGACCGCCAAGGCCGGCGAACACGAGGTGCAGGTCATCGTCGACCGCGAGCGGGCATCGCGGCTCGGCCTGACGCCGCAGACCGTCGCCCAGACCATCGCGGTCTCGATGCGCGGCGACCCGTTGAAGGAGTTCCGCGCGGACGACCGCGAGATCCAGATGCGCCTCGCGTTTCGCGCGGACGACCGCCAGTCGCTGGAGGATCTCGCGGCTACGCCGCTGTACCTCCCGGACGGCTCGCGCAGCACGCTCGGTGCCGTCGCCAGCTTCCGCATCGACCAGAGTGCCCGGACCGTCGAACGCGTGGACCGCCTGACGTCGGTCGTGATCGAAGGCATCGTGGCCAGCGATTCGTCGCTGGACGAGGTCAAGAAGAACGTCGAGGCCACCATGGAGCAGTTCCCGCTGCCACCCGGCGTGGCGTGGCAGTACGGCCGCAGCGTCGAAGACAGCGACGACACGGCGTCAACGATGCGCAACAACATTCTCCTCGCAGTCGCACTGATTTTCCTGGTGATGGCATCGCTGTTCGAGTCGCTGCTCTATCCGCTCTCGATCATCACCTCGATCATTTTCGCCATCGTCGGCGTGTTCTGGGGTCTCGCGATCAGCCAGACGCCGATGTCCTTCATGGCGATGCTCGGCATCATGATCCTGATAGGCGTCATCGTGAACATCGGGATCGTGCTGATCGCCCATGTAATCGACCTGCGCAAGGAGGGCTACAACCGGCACGATGCAATCATCGAGGCCGCGCGCCACCGCCTGCGGCCCATCATGATGACGTCGCTCGTGACCTTGCTCGCGATGCTGCCTATCGCCGCGGGCGACATACAGGTGGGCGGCGACGGGCCTGCGTACTATCCGATGGCCCGGGCATTGATGTCCGGGCTGTTCTTCGGCAGCATCACGTCGCTGTTCTTCGTGCCGATGTTCTACGTCTGGCTCGACGATCTGAACATCTGGCGCCAGCGCATCAAGGTGTTCGCGGCCGGGCGCGGCACGGTGGCGACGGAGAGTTGAACGGACCGGCTTCCGGCCCGGGTCAGCGCAGCAGGACCTTGTAGACGTCCCAGTAGTCGTCGACCAGTACGTTCACGTCCGGCACGCCGCCGGAGCCGGCGGGCGGCAGGGATGCCGGCTGCGGCACGGTCTCGGTCTGATTGCGCCATGATGCAGTCGCAGCCATCCGGTCGCCGCGCCGTTTGATTTCCGCGGGCAGGCCGTCCTGCGAGCGCACCAGCCCCATCGCGGCCGAGATCTCCCGGATCCTGCCGAGGCAAGCCTCGAGACTGCCGTGCCTGGCGCTCTCGACGCTGCGATTATTCGCGAGCCTGGCATCCATCGCGAGCCCGGATTCTCCCAGGCGCGCGTAGAGCAGCTGCGCATAGGCGATCACCGACAGGTTGACCGAACGCCGGCCGTCGATGGTCAGCCCGGGAAATTCCGGCCACGGCTCTTTCTCGATCGTGCGATGGGACTCGCGCATGTCGGCGAGCTGGCGCTCGGCCACCACGCAGCGCTGCTGCTGATCCGTGATCTCGGGTGCCAGCGTGCGGCGCTTGAAGTAGTGCCAGAAGCCCGTGAGCTTGGCCATCCGCTCCACGAGCTGCCGCAGCCGCGCGCCCTCGCCGTCGGCTACTTCCTGGGTCTGGCGCAGGCGCTCGTCCGCCACCTTCAGGCGCTCGGCACGGTCCTGCTGGAACTCGGCCAGCTGCTGTTTGCGCTGAACGTCCTGACGGTCACGCTTCAGGTCGGAGGCGAACCGTTCGAGCTGCTCGCGGCAGGCGCGCCAGAGCGCCTTCAGTCCGAAATGCACCAGGGCATCGGGGCCCCGCTCGGGATTTCCCAGCAGGATCTCCAGCTGCTCGAGCTGCTGCTGCAGTCGAGTATTGGCGTTTTCCTGCTGTTTCAGCTTGTTGCGCAGGTTGTGCAACTGGTCGTCGAGGGCCTGCAGCTCTTTCTTGAGTTCGGCCCGGTTCCAGAACAGCTTCAGCAGCCGCTCCTGCTCGGCAGGATCGGCGCGGTTGATCGACGGCAGCTTCAGCTGCGGCCACTTGTCCGGGAGAATGACGGCCATCGACGGATTCAGGGTGCGGGCGACGCGAAGCGGTGCCCGGACCCCGCGCAGTATTCCAGCCATTTGTTCAGCAGCATGTTGCAGGCCCAGCGCCTGCCGTGCTCGCGCGGCACATCGACTGCCATGCGCCGCAGCCCCGGGTGTGCCGGATCGGTCGACGTGCCGCAGGCCTCCGCGAGGCGTGCATCGTGGTAGACGCGTATCTCGAGTTCCGGGTCGCGGGCCGGCGCCCCGCCGTCCCCGAACAGGTACGTCATGCGCAGCGTCGTCGTGTAGCGGCACTGCACGCTGACGGACAACTCGAGCGCGGGCGAACCCGCAACCCTCGAGGTCAGCGAGCCGCGCAGGGCTTTGAGGTCGGGAATCAGCCAGCCGAGCCGGATGAAGTTGCTCTCGTACAGCGTCATCAGGCTCACGAACGACCGCGGCCGTGCGCGCCAGGAGATCGTGCAGAGTCCGTCGGTGACCATGGATTTGACTATATCACACGGAAATCGGCCTAAATCCCGGGGGAATCGTGCTGTTTGTCACGAAACCGTCAAGGGCGCACGCGCCGCGGGATCGACAGGCGCTCGAGCACCCGGCTCGCGATTTCCTCGATGGAAGTATCGGTCGTTTCAAGGTAGGGAATGCCGTGGCGCTCGAACAGCTGCTCCGCCGCGCGTACTTCGAATTCGCATTGCTGCGCCGACGCGTAGCGGCTGTCGGGCCGGCGCTCCTGGCGGATCTGCTGCAGGCGATCGGGCTCGATGGTCAGACCGAACAGCTTGGCCCGATGCGGCTCGACCACGGCGGGCAGGCGCACACCGTCGAGGTCGTCCTCCGTCAGCGGATAATTGGCCGCAAAAGCGCCGTATTGCAGCGCCATGTACACGCAGGTCGGCGTCTTGCCCGAGCGCGAAACGCCGAGCAGGATCACGTCCGCGCGCTCATAATCCCAGGTCTGCGCGCCGTCGTCGTTCGCCAGCGCAAAATTCGTGGCGTTGATGCGCATGGTGTACGCGTTGACGTCGGCCATGCCGTGCGCCCGACCGAGCACGTGCGCGGACGGCGCTCCGAACTCGCGCTCGAGCGGACCGAGAAACGCGTCGAAGAAATCGAGGAACAGGCACCGCGCCTGCTTCATCGCGTCGCGCACCTCATTGTTGACGAGCGTCGCAAAAACGACCGGTAGTGCGCCCTCTTCGCGTTCGGCCTGGTCGATCTTCGCGAGCGCCTCGCGCGCCTTGTCAACGCTGGTGATGAATGGCAAAGTGACCGGCCTGAAATCCATGCCGTCGAACTGCGTCAGCAGGCTGTGCCCCATCGTTTCGGCGGTGACGCCGGTCTGGTCGGACACGAAAAAGACGGTTCGTCGCTGTTTCATCACGGTGGTTCCGTTGCCGGGTCCGATGCGCGCCGTCAGTCGACGCGCGGAAGATCGTATCAGGTGCGGACTGCGCGAGGATCGGGCTTGACCGGCTACACCATTCCCTTCGGCCGCATCGGCATGCATGACGTCGCCACCGTCGGCGGCAAGAACGCCTCGCTCGGCGAGATGATCGGCAAGCTCGGGCAGGCCGGCGTGCAGGTGCCGGACGGGTTCGCGACCACCGCCCAGGGCTATCGCGATTTCCTCGCGCAGGACCAGCTCGCCGCACGCATTGCCGCCGAGCTGCAGGGGCTCGACGTGGGGGACGTGACGCGCCTCGCCGAGTGCGGTCGCCGTATTCGCGGCTGGATCCTCGCGACGCCTTTTCCCGCGGCCCTGGAACGCGAGGTCGCGGAAGCCTGCGGCAGGCTGGCCGGAGGCAGCGACACGGCAGTCGCCGTGCGTTCGTCCGCGACGGCCGAAGACCTGCCGAATGCGTCGTTCGCGGGCCAGCAGGAGACGATCCTGAATGTCCGCGGCATTCCATCCGTGCTCGCGGCGATGCATGAGGTGTATGCCTCGCTTTATAACGACCGCGCGATCGCCTACCGCGCGCACCAGGGATTCGACCACGGCCAGGTCGCGATCTCCGTCGGCGTGCAGCACATGGTACGCAGCGACATCGGCGCGAGCGGCGTACTGTTCACCCTCGACACGGAATCCGGGTTTCGCGATGCGGTATTCATCACCGCCTCCTGGGGTCTTGGAGAACTCGTCGTGCAGGGTGCGGTCAACCCCGACGAGTTCTACGTCTACAAACCCTCGCTGCGCGCGGGTCGGCCCGCGATCATCCGCCGCAACCTCGGTTCCAAGGCCACGCGGATGATTTACGCCCGGGAGCCGGCCCCCGGCCGCTGGGTCGACACCGAAGACGTCTCCGCAGTCGATCGCGCCCGTTTCTGCATCGACGACCGCGACGTGCACGAGCTCGCGCGGCTGGCGCTCGCGATCGAGTCGCATTACGGCTGTCCGATGGACGTCGAGTGGGGCAAGGATGGCGCGACCGGCAGAATATACGTGCTGCAGGCGCGACCGGAAACCGTGCAGAGCCGGAGCGGGCGCTCGATCCAGCGCTTCACGCTCAAGGCCCGCTCGCGCGTGTTGACCAGCGGCCGGGCGATCGGCCAGCGGATCGGCGCGGGCACGGCGCGCATCGTGAAGCATGCGCGCGAGATGACGCGCGTGCTGCCCGGCGACGTGCTGGTATCGGACATGACGGACCCGGACTGGGAGCCGGTCATGAAGCGTGCCGCGGCGATCGTCACCAATCGCGGCGGCCGCACCTGCCACGCCGCGATCATCGCGCGTGAGCTCGGGATACCCGCCGTGGTCGGCTGCGGCGACGCCACGACGGCGATCCGGGATGGCGACGCGGTCACCATCAACTGTTCCGAGGGCGATACCGGCGTCGTCTACGAAGGCCGCCTCGATTTCGACCTGCAGCAGGTGGAACTCGACGCGCTGCCGGAACCCCCGGTCCGCATCATGATGAACGTCGGCAATCCCGATCGCGCATTCGACTTCTCGTCGATCCCGAACCATGGCGTCGGCCTCGCACGCCTCGAGTTCATCATCAACCGGATGATCGGCGTGCATCCCCGCGCGCTGCTCGATTTCGCGACGCTCGATCCCACGGTTCAGGCGCAGGTCCGGCGGCAGATGGCGGGGTATTCCGATCCGGTCGGATTCTTCGTCGAGAAACTGACCGAAGGCATCGCGAGCATCGCCGCCGCGTTCGCTCCGCAACCGGTGATCGTGCGGCTGTCGGACTTCAAGTCGAACGAGTATGCGAACCTCATCGGCGGCCGCCAGTACGAGCCGCATGAAGAGAATCCGATGCTCGGTTTCCGCGGCGCGTCCCGTTACACGGACAGCGCGTTCTCGCCCTGCTTCGAGCTGGAATGCCGCGCGCTCCGGCGCGTGCGCGACGACATGGGTCTCACGAACGTCCAGGTCATGGTGCCGTTCGTGCGCACGGTCGAGGAAGGCCGGCGCGTGGTCGAACTGCTCGCGCAGCACGGCTTGCGGCGCGGCGAGAACGGCCTGAAGGTCATCATGATGTGCGAGCTGCCGACCAACGCCCTGCTCGCGCGCGAGTACCTCGAGCATTTCGACGGCATGTCGATCGGTTCGAACGACATGACACAGCTGACGCTCGGCATCGACCGCGATTCCGCGATCATCGCGCCGTTGTTCGACGAGCGAGATCCGGCGGTCAAGGCGCTGCTGTCAATGGCGATCAAGGCCTGTCGCGACGCCGGCAAATACATCGGTATCTGCGGCCAGGGACCGTCGGACCACCCCGATCTCGCGCGCTGGCTCGTTGATCAGGGAATTGACAGCCTCTCACTGAATCCAGACACCGTCGTCGAGACCTGGCTGTTCCTGGCCAAAGGCACGAAGCCTTAGCGACGCGCGCGGGCGTGGCGGGCGGGGTCCCGAGCGAGCGAATTTTCTTATCTTCTCCTCTGAGCGAGCGAGGGAGCCCAGGCCGGCGCGCTAACGCGCGTCGAGTTCGCTGCGTGCCGTTTCCCAGTCACGACCGTCGAATGGCCGGATCTTCATTGAAGCTATCGTCGACGGGTCGAGACATCGCGCGTTGACGCTGTAGCCGTCGGGATGAGACCGGGGTACGTAGAACGATTTGACGCCGCAGTGGCGGCAGAAACGGTGTTTCGCCGTGTGCGTGCCGAACGTGTATTCGACGAGGTCATCCGCGCCGGTCAGCAGCCGGAACTGGTCCCGGGTGACGATCAGGTGCAGGTAGCCGGAGCGCGCGCAGAGCGAGCAGTTGCAGTCGAGGAGTTCGAGATCGGGGGGCGCGAGTACTTCGATCCGGACGCGGCCGCAGTGACAACCGCCGGAATGCCAGAGCGTCGCGCCGGTCAGGTCTCCTGCGGCGCGTTCCATGGCGGGGCCAGAAGCTTCGCCCGGTAGTACCGCAACTCCTCGATCGATTCGTGGATGTCCGCCAACGCCGTGTGGCGGGATTCCTTGGCGATGGCAGCAGCGACTTCCGGCGCCCAGCGCCGCGCCAGTTCCTTCAGCGTGCTGACATCCAGATTGCGGTAGTGAAAATAGCGTTCCAGGGCCGGCATGCCACGGGCGAGAAAACGCCGGTCCTGGCACACGCTGTTGCCGCACATTGGCGAGCGCCCCGCATCGACATGGACTGCGAGGAACTCTAGCGTCGCGCGCTCCGCGGCCGGCTCGTCGATTCGGCTTGCGCGTACCCGGGCCACCAGCCCGCTGGCGCCATGGGTGCGCGTATTCCATTCGTCCATCGCACCCAGCACGTCATCCGCCTGATGCACCGCAATGACGGGACCCTCCGCGATCACGACCAGATTGGCGTCGGTGACGACGGTCGCGATCTCGATGATGCGGTCCGCGTCGGGAACGAGGCCGGTCATTTCGAGGTCGATCCAGATCAGGCGGTCTTCGCGCGGCATGTTGCCGTGAATCTTAGCAGAGGCTAGAGTGCCGCTCGCCGCTCGCCATGCACCCGTTCACCGTCCTTTTCATTGCGCTCCTGGCCGCCGGTCTCGCACTGCGCGTGTGGCTGCTATGGCGCCAGGTCCGGGCGGTGCGCGCCGGACGCGAACGCGTGCCCGCGCCATTCGCGGCATCGATCACACAGGAGCAGCACGCGCGTGCCGCGGACTACACGATGGCGCTCGCGCGCGCGGCGCTCGCGCAGGCCGTCGTCAGCGCGGCAATCCTGTTGCTGCTCACCATCGGCGGTTGCATCGAGGCCATCGACTCGTGGGTCGCTGGATTCGGCCTCGGCGCTGTTCCGCATGGGGTCGCGGTCATTGCCGCGACCGCGCTCGCACTGACCGTCTGCGGGCTGCCGTTCGACGTCTGGCGCACCTTCGGCATCGAGGCACGCTTCGGATTCAATCGCACGACGCCCGCGCTGTTCGCGGTCGACCTGCTGAAGGGCCTTGCCATTTCGGCGGTGATGCTGCTTCCGCTGGTTGCCGCACTGCTGTGGTCGATACCGGCGCTCGGCCACCGCTGGTGGCTATGGGCCTGGGGCGGCTGGGCGCTGTTTTCGATCCTGATTTCCTGGGCGTGGCCGCGACTGATTGCGCCGCTGTTCAACCGTTTCCACGAACTCGAGGACGGTGAGCTCAGGCGCGCGGTCGAGGAACTGGCGCGCCGCTGCGGATTCGAGCCGCGTGGCGTGCGGGTCATGGACGGTTCGCGACGGAGCACGCACGGCAATGCCTACTTCACCGGGCTGGGCCGCGCCAAGCGCATCGTCTTCTTCGACACGCTGCTGCAATCGCTGGCGCCGTCCGAAGTGCAGGCCGTGCTGGCGCACGAACTCGGTCATTACCGGCTGAAGCACGTTGCCTGGCGCCTGGCCTGGTCGCTCGCCGCGGCGTTCGCCGGTTTTGCCGCGCTCGCCTGGCTTGCCGGGCAGCCGTGGTTCCAGCCGGCACTCGGCGTGAACCGTGGCGGTACGCATACGCTGTTCCTGCTGTTCGTGCTGGCGGCACCCGTGTTCCTCGTGCCCGTCGGGCCGGTGACCGCCTGGCTGTCGCGCCGGCACGAATTCCAGGCCGACGACTATGCTGCCCGCCATACCAATGCGGGTGCGCTCGCCGATGCGCTGGTCAAACTCTATCGGGACAACGCCACGACGCTGACGCCGGACCGCCTGTATGCGGCATTTCACGCCTCGCACCCACCTGCGATCGCGCGCATTGCGCGCCTGCGTCCGCAATCCGGCCCGTGAAGCGCCGCCCCGACACGGTCGACGTGCAGCAGGGCCGGGTCATCGCGAGCCATGGCCGCGACGCCGTCGTGCTGGACGAGTCCGGTCGCCAGATACCGTGCCGGCTGCAGGGACGGCGGCTCGCGGTGGTCTGCGGCGACCACGTGCGCTGGATCCTGTCTTCTACCGAGGGCGCCACGGGGCTCATCACGGAAGTGCTGCCGCGCGCGACGCTGCTCGCGCGGATCAACCAGCGCGGCGAATCCGAGGCGGTGGCCGCCAACCTGTCGCAGCTCATCACGGTCGTCGCGCCGATGCCGGTCCCGGACTTCGGCTTGTGCGACCGTTACCTGGCGGCGGCCGAGTGGGCCGGACTCAAGGCCTGCATCGTCGCGAACAAGAGCGATATCGCCGATTCATCCGGGGCGCTCGCGGCGCTCGACGACTACATCCGGATCGGCTATCCCGTGGTACGCGCGAGCAAACGTGTCGCGGACGGCGCGCGCGAGCTGGCGCTGCGGCTAGCAGGCGAAATCAGCGTTCTGGTCGGTCAATCCGGTGTCGGCAAGAGCTCGCTGATCAACCTGCTGGTGCCCGGAGTCCACGCCCGGGTCGACGAAGTGACGCGCGCCACCGAGAGCGGCCGGCATACGACCAGTACGTCGTCCCTTTACGGCGTGCCGACCGGGGGTGAATTGATCGACTCACCCGGTGTGCGCGACTTCGCGCCGCCGTTGCCGGCGCCGCGCGACATCGCGGGCGGATTCCGCGAGATCGCCGCTGCCGCGCCCGAGTGTCGGTTCGCCGACTGTCTGCACGCGCGCGAACCCGGCTGCGCCGTGATTGCAGCCGCCGACCGCGGGGCAATCAGTGCGCGGCGACTTGCGAGCTACCGGCAGTTGCTCGAACTCGCCAGGGAAATGGCGGCGCGGACGCCGCGGGTCAGGCGATGAGCTGACGGCCGGCCAGCGCGTGCGCGAGTGTGCCGCCGTCGACGTATTCGAGTTCGCCGCCGACCGGCACGCCGTGCGCGATGCGCGAAGCGCGGATTCCCCGTCGCTGCACCATTTCGCCGATGAAATGCGCGGTCGCTTCGCCTTCTACGGTCGGATTGGTGGCGAGTATCACTTCGCGGATCTCGCCTTCATCGAGCAGTGCTTCGAGCCTGCCGAGCCCCAGCTGTTCCGGACCGATGCCGTCGAGCGGCGACAGGTGGCCCATCAGCACGAAGTAGCGCCCGCCATAGCCGCCCGACTGTTCAACGGCCACGACGTCTGCCGGCGACTCCACGATGCAGAGTATCGATGCGTCGCGGCGCGGCGCGGAGCAGATCTCGCATAACTCGCCATCCGTCAGCATGCGGCAGCGCCGGCAGTGGACGACATTCGCCGCAGCCTCCTCGAGCGCGCGCGCGAGCGCGCGAGCGCCGTCGCGATTGCGTTCGAGCAGGTGAAAAGTCATGCGCTGCGCGGATTTGGGCCCGACGCCCGGGAGCACCCGCAAGGCCTCGATCAGTCGGCCAAGACCCGGGGAATATTTCACGGCCGGGACGCGGTCAGAATGGCAGTTTCATGCCGGGCGGCAACTGCATGCCGCCCATCGCGCCGGCCATGTGCTGCTGCACGGCCTCGGCCACCCGACGGACCGCGTCGTTGCAGGCCGCGGCGACGAGGTCCTCCAGCATTTCCCGATCGGAGGCGTCGATTGAGGGGTCGATCTGCACGCGCCGGACTTCGTGTCGTCCGTTCATGACGACCTTGACCATGCCGCCGCCGGCTTCCCCGGTGACTTCGAGTGCGCCCAGCTGTTCCTGGGCTTTCTGCATGTTCGCCTGAAGCTGCTGGGCCTGGCGCATGAGCTGGCCGAGATTCGGTTTCATGTCGGCATTCTACCCGACGGGCTTGATGGAATCCGGCTGGATGACGGCGCCGAAACGGTCACGCAGGGCCTGCACATTCGGGTCGTTCTCGAGCGCGACGCGCGCCCGCTCCAGCCGTTCGTCACGCGCCTGTTCGTCGCGACGCGCGGGCGTGTCGTCCGCCCCGCCGACCTCGATCTCGATCGTCACCGGTGCGCCGACCACGCGTCCCAGTGCCTGTGAAAGACGCTCCTGCTGCTGTCGCGTGAGCAACGATTGCGCGCGCGCATCGAGCAGGAAGCGGAAGCGGTCCCCTTCCCGCCCGAGCAGCTGGCAGTTTCCGGCAAGCTGGCGCGCGGCGCCCTGCAAGTCGAGCTGCGCGAGCAGTTCGGGCCAGGCGCCGGTCGGGCTTGCGGCGGCAGCCGTTGCCGGCTTCGGCGACGCCGGGACGGCCGTGCGCCCAGCAGTGCCGTTCACGGGCGCTCGCGCCCGGTCCGCCGGCCCTGCCGGCCGGAATGCCAGCATGCGCAGCAAGGTCATCTCGATGCCGATGCGCGCATCCGGCGCCAGATCGAGGTCGCGGCGGCCGAGAATTGCGATCTGAAAACAGAGTTGCAGTTCCTCGGCGGACATCAGCGCGCCCAGCGATTCGAGCAGCTGCGTGGCATAGACCTCGTCTTCGGCCAGGTCCGGCACGGCCTGGCGCAAGGCCACTTTCTGCAGCAACGCCGCAATTTCATCCAGCAGCTGGCCGTAGTCCGGGGCGAATTCGTCAATCGCGGCGATCGCGTCCATCACGCCGCGCGCGTCGCGTTCGGCGAGGCGCTCGACCAGCCCGACGACTTGCTGCCGGTCCACCGTGCCGAGCATGGCGCGGGCATCCGCCTCGGTCACGCGGCCGGCGCCGAATGCCAGCATCTGGTCGAGCAGCGACAGGGCGTCGCGCAGGCTGCCGTCAGCAGCCCGCGCGAGCAGCGCCACCGCCGCAGGTTCGGCGTCAACGCCCTCCGCCTGCAGGATCTGCTGCAGGCGCCCCATGATCAGCGACACGGGCAGGCGCTTCAAATTGAACTGAAGACAGCGTGACAGCACCGTGACCGGCAGCTTCTGCGGATCCGTGGTGGCGAGCAGGAACTTGACGTGCGGTGGCGGCTCCTCGAGCGTCTTCAGCAGCGCGTTGAACGAATGCGTCGACAGCATGTGCACTTCGTCGATCAGGTAAACCTTGTAGCGGCCGCGCGTCGGCAGGTACTGCACGTTCTCGAGCAGTTCCCGTGTGTCATCCACTTTGGTACGCGAGGCCGCATCGACTTCGATCAGGTCGACGAAGCGCCCCTCATCCACCTCGCGGCAGGTGCCGCACTCACCACAGGGCCTGGAGCTGACGCCACGCTCGCAATTCAGCGACTTGGCGAGAATGCGCGCGATCGTCGTCTTGCCCACGCCCCGCGTGCCCGTGAACAGGAAGGCATGATGGATGCGTCCGGAATCGAGCGCATTGACCAGCGCCTGGCGCACGTGCTCCTGGCCGACCAGTTCGTCGAAGCTGCGCGGGCGCCATTTTCTCGCGAGTACCAGGTAACTCATCGCTGTCCTTGCCGCCGACTCGGCCTTCTGCCGGCGACGCTACCGGATGGAGGCGGCCCGCGCCAGCACCCCTCCGGCACCCGATGCCACCGCTACCGTTGCTCCCTTCCGGGCCTGGCGGGGTTCACGGATAATCGTCGCGGAGGAACCGACGCGAGCCACCATAAACTGGCGGAGAGGGTGGGATTCGAACCCACGTAGGGCGTAATGCCCTCAACCGATTTATATTATTTAAAAAAAACACCGCTTCGGTACCTCTCCGCGCGGGAACCCGGACGGCCGTCGTCGCGGCACTGACCGGAGGCGGTATTCTACATCAATGCAGCCTCGCAGCCGCTTCGGAGTGCCGGCCATCGTGGCGCTGTCGCTGGTGCTCGGCACCTGTTCGCGCATGCCCGGCACGTTCGAGCAGATCCGCCTGCAGGGCGTAGTCAAAGTCGTCACCCGCAACAGTCCGCTCGCGTATTACGAAGGCGCAGCGGGACCTGAAGGCCCCGAGTACGAACTCGCGTCCGGCTTTGCGCGCAGACTCGGCGTGCGCCTCGAGATCCTGCTGGTGCCCAGTCGCGCCGCCGCGCTGGACGCGGTCCGCAGGAATCATGCGCAGATTGCGGCCGCCGGCATTATTGCCAATGAAGCGCGGAGTGGTCCGGCGCTGTTCGGCCCCGTGTTCCAGCGCATCGACCAGCACGTCGTGTATCGCGTGTCCGATCCCCTGCCGCGGTCGGCGGCCGACCTGCTTGGCCAGCGCATCGTCGTGAACCGCCAATCCACGCATGCGGCGGCGCTGCGCCAGCTGGCCACCGGGTTTCCGGAACTGAAATGGACCGAGGTCGACGGCAAGGATCCGCTCGACCTGCTGGCGATGGTCGCCAATGGAAAAGCGGATGTGACCGTTGCCGATTCGACCGAGTTCTCGCTGGGCCGGCATTTTCACCCTGACCTGCGCCCGGCCTTCAAGCTGGCCGAGTCCGAGGCGATCGCCTGGGCACTCGCACCACGCAGTACCGACCTGCTGCCGCAGGTCGAGCAGTATTTCGAGGAAATCGAGGCAGTCGGGAAACTCGCCGAGATTCTCGAACGCCATCGCCGCTCGCTGGTCCGCTTCGATCGCGTGGACGCCGCGAACTTCGTCGCCGGCGTGCGCGAGCGCCTGCCACGGTATCGGCCGTGGTTCGAGGAGGCAGCGGCCGAGACCGGGATCGACTGGCGCCTGCTCGCCGCCATCGGCTATCAGGAATCGCGCTGGGACGAGTCCGCGCGGTCGCCGACTGGCGTGCGCGGACTCATGATGCTGACCGCGGAAACGGCGCAACGCGTCGGCGTGCGTGATCGCAACGATGCGCGCGACAGCATCCTGGGCGGAGCGCGTTATCTGCGCCTGATCCGCAAGACGATCCCGGCGCGCATCGAGGAGCCGGACCGCACCTGGCTCGCGCTGGCGGCGTACAACGTCGGTTACGGTCATGTGGAAGACGCACGCATCCTCGCGCAGCGTCGCGGCAAGAGTCCCGATGCCTGGTCGGACGTGCAGGAAACCTTGCCACTGCTGGCACAGGAACGCTGGTACGCGCGGACCAAGCGTGGCTATGCACGCGGCTGGGAACCGGTCGGCTTCGTCAGGAATGTGCAGACCTACGCCGAACTCCTGCGCTGGATGCCGGCAGACGAGGCCGCCTCAGCGGCGGGCAGCGAAGAACCGCTTTAACTGGACGCCACATTCCTCGGACAAGACGCCCCCGAAAGCGTCCACGCGGTGATTCATTTCAGGCGCCGACACCAGGTTGAAAGCGCTGCCCGCGGCACCCTGGCGCCGATCCCAGGCGCCGAACACGAGCCGTGCGATGCGGGCATGCGCGATCGCTGCCGCGCACATCGGGCAGGGCTCGAGTGTCACGTACAGCGTCGTACCGGCCAGGCGATAGTCCCCGACCTTCTGCGCGGCGTTACGCATCGCCAGGATCTCCGCATGCGCGGTCGGATCGCGCAACGCGACTGGCTGGTTCCAGCCCTCGCCCAGCAGCTGGTCGTCGCGCACGACCAGCGCTCCGACCGGGACTTCACCCTCCGCCTCCGCCCGTAACGCCAGCTCGAGCGCGCGCCGCATCCAGCCTTCGTCCCGAGTCAATTGACCTCCAGATCGCGCAGTGCCAAGGGCGTAGGAGCCGCCCGGGCACCCAGCGTAACAGCAGCCCGCTCGCGACCCCGGCCCGCGGCCGGGGGCGAGGCTCGGGATGTACATGTCTTGTATATGTTATTAAGAGAATTATTGCGCTGATTAATAAATATGTATAATATTTGCATCACTATGAAGAAGTCTTCCAAAAAACAGGTTGCTGGCGCCCGGGAGCAACTGCCGATCCGTACGCTGTCCTCGCTGACGGGGGTCAACGCCAGGACGCTCCGGGCCTGGGAACGCCGTTATGGACTGATCCGTCCCGCGCGTACGCCCAAGGGACACCGCCTCTATACCCATGCGGACGTCGAGCGCATCCGGCGCGCCCTGGGTCTGATGGAACGCGGCGTTCCGATCAGCCGCGTGTCTGAACAGCTGGATGCGGCCGCGAGCGACACCGGCGCCGCCGGCCCGTGGCGCGACTACCTGGGACGCATGGCCGCGGCAATCGCGCAATTCGACGAGCCGGAACTCGATCGCATCTACGATGAAGCGCTGTCCGTTTACCCGATCGAGAAGCTGACGAGTCAGCTGATCCTCCCCCTGCTCGTTCAGCTCGGTGAACGCTGGGAGGCCGTGTCCGGCGCAATCGCGGAAGAGCATTTCTTCGCAATGCACCTGCGCAGCAAGCTCGGGGCCCGCCTGCAGCACCGCATGCGCTACGCCCATGGGCCTCGCATCGTTGCGGCCTGCGCGCCCGGCGAGCAGCACGACATCGGTTTGTTGCTGTTTGCGCTGGAAGCACAGGCCGCCGGGCTCCGGACCGTGCTGCTCGGCGCAAACACGCCGCTCCCGGACGTTGCGATCGCCCAGCGCCGCTCGGGCAGCCAGGCCATCGTCGTCTCTTCGTCAATCGATCCGCAGCCCGTATTTCTCGAAGAAGAACTGCCGGCGCTCGTACGCCGGGCCAACGTACCGGTGTTCGTGGGTGGCCATACGGCCTTTCGTCACCGCAAGACGATCGCGGCCGCGGGCGCCATCGCGCTCGGCGTCGAACTGGAGGACGGTGTGCGCCTCGTCGCCGTGACGCTGGCCGGCGCAGGGGCAAATAAATGAGCTCCGCCGCGAATCGGGCCATCCATTGGGTCGAGCAGGGCCTGGTCCCCGACGCCGTTGTCCGTGGCGGAATCCGGCGGCTCTGTGCGGAGCGCCTGCGCGAGCTGGCGACCGACGACAGCGAAACCGCTGCTGCGCTTCACGAGCAGTTCGTGCAATCCATGGATATGTCCGCCATTGCGCCGCTGCCCCAGCGCGCCAACGAGCAACACTACGAACTACCGGCCGCGTTTTTCGCCCTCGTGCTTGGCCCGCACCGCAAGTACAGCGCAGCCTGGTGGCCGGAAGGGACCCGGGATCTCGGCGCCGCCGAGGCGGCGGCACTCGCGGCAACCTGCGAACGCGCGAGTCTTGCCGACGGCCAGAGCGTACTCGAGCTCGGCTGCGGCTGGGGCTCGCTCACACTGTGGATGGCAGAGCGCTATCCACAGAGCCGGTTCACGGCGGTTTCCAATTCGGCCTCGCAGCGCGCCTGGATCGAGGCCGAAGGCCACCGCCGCGGCCTGCACAACCTCATCGTGCTGACGGCGGACATGAACGACTTCGATACCGATGCGACCTTCGACCGGGTCGTCTCGGTGGAGATGTTCGAGCACATGCGCAACTGGCGTTTGCTGTTCAGCCGTGTGCAGGGCTGGCTGCGACCCGGCGGGCAGTTCTTCATGCACGTCTTTTGCCACCGGTCGACACCCTACGCCTTCTCCGGCGAAGGCCCGGCCGACTGGATGAGCCGGCATTTCTTCACGGGCGGCATGATGCCGTCGGACGAACTGGCGTTGCGCTTTCAGCAAGACCTGCGCCTGCTGCGGCGCTGGCGCTGGGACGGGCGTCATTACGAAAAGACCGCAAACGCCTGGCTTGCCAATCTCGATGCGCGACGCGCCGAGGTGCTGTCGCTGATGACGGTGACCTATGGTACGGACGATGCCGCGCAATGGTTGCAACGCTGGCGGATCTTCTTCATGGCCTGCGCGGAACTCTTCGGTCATCGCGACGGGCAGGAGTGGTGGGTGAGCCACTACTTGTTCGAGCGCCCATGACGGTCGTCGTCAACCTGTTGCTGTTCCAGGCCGGCTGGTTTGTCTGCGTACTCAGTGCGGCCGGCGGCCGGCCGTGGATCGGTGCCATTGCAGTGGCATGCATCGTCGCCTGGCATCTGGCGCGCGCCGCGCGGCCGCTGCCGGAGCTTGCGCTGATCGGGGCCGCAGTGGCAGCCGGAACGCTGTTCGAGACTTTGCTCTTGCAGTCGGGTTGGGTGCGTTTTGAAACCGGCGTGCTGATCGATGGAACAGCGCCTTACTGGATGATCGCGCTGTGGGCGAACTTCGCGACGACACTCAATGTGTCGCTGCGCGCACTGCGATCGTACCCGTGGCTCGCGGCCGCACTCGGCGCAGTCGGCGCGCCGGCGGCCTATTTCGCCGGCGCGAAGCTGGGCGCCATGGAATTCACCGCCGTAGCGCTCGCGCTGACGGCCATCGGCGTCGGCTGGGCGCTCTTGAGTCCCGCACTATTCGGCGCGGCGCGCCGGCTCGACGGATACGCGCCGTCATGATGATTGTGCTGGCACCGTGGCTCGCTGCCCTGCCCTTCATGGCCGGATTCGCGGTCATCGCCTGGGCAGTGGCGACGGTGCGACACAATGCCGGACTGGTCGACATCTTCTGGTCGCTGTTTATTCTGCTCGGTGCCGTGGTCGTGGTGCAGGACGGCCCGGCACCCGGCGCTCGCGCCTGGCTCGTGCTCGCGCTGGTCGCGGCCTGGGCGCTGCGCCTTGCGGGCTACCTGGCCGCTCGCAACTGGAACGCGCCCGAAGATCACCGCTATCGGGCGATCCGCAAGCGCAACGAACCCGGCTTCGAATGGAAGAGCCTCTACCTCGTGTTCGGGCTGCAGGCAGTACTTGCCTGGCTGATCCTGGCACCGGTAGTCGCCGCTATGCGCCTCGACGGCTCACTGGGTGTGCTCGATATCACGGGCGCTGCACTCGCGGCCTTCGGCATCGCGTTCGAAGCGATCGCGGACCGACAACTCGCGCGTTTCAAGTCGCGTCCGGCGAGCGAAGGCGCCGTGATGGATCGCGGGCTCTGGCGCTACACGCGGCACCCGAACTATTTCGGGGAGTTTTGCGTCTGGTGGGGCCTCTATCTCGTCGCCGTCGCGGCCGGTGCCTGGTGGACCATTTTCTCTCCGCTACTGGTGACGGCGCTGCTGCTGCGCGTGTCGGGTGTCACGCTACTGGAGAAAGACATCGGCGAGCGGCGTCCCGGCTATCGCGAATACATCGCGCGCACCAACACCTTTTTTCCCGGCCTGCCCCGGAAAACCTGATGCCCAGGTTGCTCATCGCTCTCCTGCTCATCGCGGGGCCGACTGATTCGCTCGCCGGGACCGGCGCGTGGGATTTCCGCGTGCTGCTCGACGGTCGGGAGGTCGGACGTCATCTGTTCACGCTGGCCGTTGAGGGCGATGAGCAGGAGCTGCGCAGCGAAGCTCAGTTCGCCGTGCGGGTGCTGTTCATCGACGCCTACCGCTACCTGCACGATGCCGTAGAGCGCTGGAACGGTGATTGCCTGCAGTCGCTCGACGCCCGTACCGAAACCAATGGCCGGCGCGAGATCGTGTCCGCGGCCATGCAGGAAGGACGCCTCGTGGTCGTGCGGCCGGATGGACGTGAGCTGCACGAGGGCTGCGTCATGAGTTTCGCTTACTGGAATCCGGAAATCCTCAACGCGCGGCGGCTGCTGAACAGCCAGACCGGCGAACTGATGCCGGTGACGATCACCGGACAGGGCGAGGAAACGCTGGTCGTTCGCGGCCAGCCGCGCACGGCAACCCGTCACCGCATCAGCGCAAAGAAGCTGCAGATCGACCTGTGGTACGCGAACGGGCAATGGATAGCGCTCGAAGCGCTCGTGCCCGGCGGCCGCCGCCTGCGTTACGAACTGATCTGAGGAGCCGACCCGCAATGAACAGGAAACTGTGCATCCTCGCCGCGCTGCTGCTCGCGGCCTGTCGCGACGAGCAGCATCCGCCACTGGCGCTCGCGAACGTAGTGGATCTCGAGCGCTTCATGGGTGACTGGTACGTGATCGCGAACATCCCGACTTACCTCGAGACGGACGCGCACAACGCCGTGGAATCTTACCGGCTGACTTCCGACGGCACCATCGAGACGACCTTCACGTTCAGAGCCGGCGGCTTCGACGGCAAGGAAAAGCGCTATACACCGCGTGGATTCGTGCGTGACGGCAGCGGAAACGCCATATGGGGCATGCAGTTCGTCTGGCCGGTGAAGGCCGATTACCGCATCGCGTGGCTGAAATCCGACTACACCCAGACCGTGATCGGGCGCGAACAGCGCGACTACGTCTGGATCATGGCGCGCACGCCGCAGATACCGGAGGACGATTACCAGCAGATACTCGTCTTCCTGGGCGAACAGGGCTACGACATCGCGCAGATCCGCACGGTGCCGCAGCGCTGGGACGAGCGGCCGTGAGGATCGCGATCGTCGGCAGCGGCATCGCGGGCAACGTCGCCGCCCACCGCCTGCACCGCGCCCACACCGTCACGCTGTTCGAGGCGGCCAGCCACGTCGGCGGGCACACGCATACCCACGACGTCGAACAGGATGGCAAGGTTTACCCGGTCGATACCGGCTTCATCGTCTATAACGACCGTACCTATCCGCGCTTCATCGCTTTGCTCGAGGAGCTCGGCGTCGAGTCGCAGGCGAGCTGCATGAGTTTCTCGGTTCGCTGCCAGGCAAGCGGCCTCGAGTACAACGGCGCGACGCTCGACACGCTCTTTGCCCAGCGCCGCAACCTGTTGCGGCCGTCGTTCTACGCAATGATCCGGGACATACTCCGCTTCAATCGCGACGCACCGGCGCTGCTGGCCGAACCCGAGGGCGAGATGCCGCTCGGCGAGCTGCTCACCCGCGGCGCGTATGGACGCGCATTCATCGATGACTACCTGGTGCCGATGGGCGCCGCGATCTGGTCCACCGATCCGGGTTCGATGCTGGCGTTCCCGGCGCGCTTCTTCGTGAGATTCCTGCACAACCACGGGCTCCTGACCGTGAACGACCGGCCGGTATGGCGCGTGATCCGTGGCGGCTCCGCGCGCTATGTCGAGCGGCTGACGGAGCCTTTTCGCGACCGCATCCACACTGACACGCCCGTGGAGTGGATCCGGCGACTGCCGGGTGGCGTCATCGTCAAGGCGCGCGGGCATGAAGCCGCTCGTTTCGACGCAGTATTCCTGGCCTGCCACAGCGACCAGGCGCTGGCGCTGCTCGCCGATCCAAGCGGCCCGGAGCGCGAAGTTCTGGGGGCCATCCGTTACCAGCAGAACGACGCCGTACTCCACACCGACACGCGCCTGTTACCGAGACGGCGCCGGGCGTGGGCCGCCTGGAATTATCACCGGCTTCCCGGCGACAGCGGCCCGGTCACGCTCACCTACAACATGAACATCCTGCAGGGCCTCGACGCCCCGACACCTTTTCTCGTCACGCTGAATGGCAGCACGGCGATCGACCCTGCGCGGATCCTGCGGCGCATGACCTACCAGCACCCGCTGTTCACGCCTTTGGCGGTCCGCGCCCAGGCCCGCCAGCGCGAGTTGAACGGCGCGCTGGACACCTACTTCTGCGGCGCCTGGTGGGGGTACGGCTTCCACGAGGACGGCGTTGCGAGTGCCCACGCCGCGGTTGACCACTTCGATCAGGACCATGCACAGCGCGCTCTACACCGGTCGGCTTAGTCATCGGCGGCTGGCGCCGGTCGAGCATGCGTTCGACTATCGCCTGTGCTT